>NZ_FMTR01000014.1:0-141492 GCF_900100135.1 Pseudomonas sp. NFACC05-1
CGGTAGCACACTGGCAAACGGGCAGATCTCCCAGGGTAATTCGCGCGACCTTCCTGCTTATGCCTGTCGGATCTACGTCACAGCGTTCCGTGCAAGTATTGGGCTTTGGCAATTTTGGCTACCTTACCCCGCTGCACCGCCTAATCCGCTTCCTGTTCGTCAGGCCAGCATTTTGCCTCGGGCTTCCTTCAGATTCGCAGTCACCCGCGACACCCTTGCCTCTGGCTAACACTTCCCCTTGCCGGGTGTGTAGAGGACTTTCACCTCCAAGTCACCAGCGTGACCACCACAGCCAAGCTGGTTGCGCTTGCGCGCAACGCGCCATGCCTGGCGCACCAAAAAAAAACGGCACCTTTCGGTGCCGTTCGTTTTCACGCTTGGGGCTTTACTTGCGTGCTGCCTCCCACGATTTCAACAGCTCGGTGTAGCTCACTGTTTCACCTTTAGGCTTCTCGTTCGCCAGTTTCGGCTTCGGTGCGCCCGGTTGGTCGAACCAGTATTGCGCGTCGCGCTCGGGGTTCATTTTCGGGGCGCAGGTGGCTTGGGCCTTGGAGCGTTCCAGGCGCGTCATGATCGCATCCTGGTCCTTGGCCAAGCCATCGAGGGCCTGCTGCGGGGTCTTCTCGCCACTGGCGGCTTCGGCGATGTGGCTCCACCACAGCTGAGCCAGGCGCGGGTAGTCCGGCACGTTGGTCCCGGTCGGGGTCCATTGCACGCGGGCCGGGCTGCGGTAGAACTCCACCAGGCCACCGAGTTTCGGCGCCAGGTCGGTCAACGCCTGGGAGTTGATGTCCGACTCACGAATCGGCGTCAAGCCAACGATGGTTTTCTTCAGCGACACGGTCTTGGACGTCACGAACTGCGCATAGAGCCAGGCCGCGAGCTTCTGCTTCTCCGGCGTGGACTTCATGAACGTCCAGGAACCCACGTCCTGATACCCCAGCTTCATGCCCTCTTCCCAATACGGGCCGCGTGGCGAAGGTGCCATGCGCCATTTCGGCGTGCCATCGGCGTTCACCACCGGCAGGCCCGGCTTGGTCATGTCGGCGGTGAAAGCGGTGTACCAGAAAATCTGCTGGGCGATGTTGCCTTGGGACGGCACCGGGCCGGACTCGGAGAAGGTCATGCCCGCTGCTTCCGGCGGTGCGTATTTCTTCATCCAATCCACATACTTGGTGGTCGCGAACACAGCCGCGGGACCGTTGGTGTCGCCGCCACGGGTCACGCTGGAACCGACCGGATGGCAATCCTCGACGCGAATGCCCCACTCGTCCACTGGCAAACCGTTGGGCAGGCCCTTGTCGCCGCCGCCGGCCATGGAGAACCAGGCATCGGTGAAGCGCCAACCCAGGGACGGGTCTTTCTTGCCGTAGTCCATGTGACCATAGACGCGCTTGCCGTCGATTTCCTTGACGTCTTCGGAGAAGAACTTGGCAATGTCCTCATAGGCCGACCAGTTCACCGGCACGCCCAGCTCGTAGCCGTATTTCTCCTTGAACTTGGCCTTCAGGTCCGCACGCTCGAACCAGTCAGCGCGGAACCAGTACAGGTTGGCGAATTGCTGGTCGGGCAGTTGATAGACCTTGCCGTCCGGCGCGGTGGTGAAGGAGATACCGATGAAGTCCTTGAGGTCCAGGGTCGGCGAGGTGAAGTCCTTGCCTTCATTGGCCATCAGGTCGGTGATCGATTCGGTCTTACCATAGCGAAAGTGCGTACCGATCAAGTCCGAGTCGTTGACCCAGCCATCATAGATATTCTTGTCCGACTGCATCTGGGTCTGCAGCTTCTCCACCACGTCGCCTTCCTGGAGCAGGTCGTGGGTCAGCTGGATCCCGGTGATTTCGCTGAAGGCCTTGGCCAACACCTTGGATTCATATTCGTGGGTGGCGATGGTTTCCGACACCACGTTGATTTTCATCCCACGAAACGGCTGGGCGGCCTTGATGAACCATTTGAGTTCTTCGAGCTGCTGCTCGGCTGTCAAGGTAGACGGCTTGAATTCACTGCCGATCCACTTTTTAGCGGCGTCTTCATAGGCGTCGGCCCAGGCCGCAGCACTCAGCCCGCTGAGTGCCAGCATGGCTGCCAATGAAACGCTATGTCGCAGCTTATTGTTTTTATCGAACATAGAGACCTCCTGTTTGGGTTTAAGAGCCTGATCGTCGAATTGTCGCGATTAGCCCCACCGCATCACTGCCAACAGCCACACCACAGACAACGCGAACGCTATCCAGATGCTCCAGTCGGTAACGCCAATCACCAGCAGATGCAGATAGGCGCTACCGAGAAGACCGATAAACAACCGATCGCCACGGGTGGTGGCAATCGGCAGGAAACCACGCCGAGGGATACTCGGCGAACGCAATTCCCACGTGGTCATGCCTGCCAGCAGCAAGGCGATGACCCCAAAGAACACCGCCGTGGGGGCGGTCCAGTTCATCCATTCCATCATCGACTCCTCAGACCCGGCCCAGGGCAAAGCCCTTGGCCACGTGGTTGCGAACGAACCAGATCACCAGCATGCCCGGCAGGATGGTCAACACCCCCGCCGCCGCCAGCACGCCCCAGTCGATACCGGACGCCGACACCGTACGGGTCATGACCGCCGCGATCGGCTTGGCATTCACCGAGGTGAGCGTGCGCGCCAGCAGCAATTCGACCCAGGAAAACATGAAGCAGAAGAACGCCGTGACGCCGATGCCGGAGCCGATCAACGGAATGAAGATCTTGGCGAAGAACTTGGGGAAACTGTAGCCGTCAATGTAGGCGGTCTCGTCAATTTCTTTCGGCACCCCGGACATGAAGCCTTCGAGGATCCACACCGCCAATGGCACGTTGAACAGGCAGTGGGCCAGGGCCACGGCGATGTGGGTGTCGAACAACCCGATGGACGAATACAGCTGGAAGAATGGCAACAGGAACACCGCCGGTGGCGCCATGCGGTTGGTGAGCAGCCAGAAGAACAGGTGCTTGTCCCCCAGGAACCGATAGCGGGAAAACGCATAGGCGGCCGGCAACGCGACGCCCAGGGAGATCACCGTGTTCAGGCTCACGTAGTACAGCGAGTTCAAGTAACCGGTGTACCAGCTCGGGTCGGTGAAGATCACCTTGTAGTTGTGGAAGGTGAAATCCTGCGGCCACAGGGTCAGGCTGCCGAGGATCTCGGTGTTGCTCTTGAACGACATATTCAGCAGCCAGTAGATGGGCACCAGCAGGAACAGGATGTAGATCAGCAGGGGTATCAGCTTTCTCTTGCTCATCGTGCGGGCCTCAACGGTTGGCGTCGGAGTGCGTCATGGCGGTGTAGAACAGCCAGGACACCAACAGAATGATCAGGAAGTACACCAGGGAAAACGCCGCCGCCGGGCCCAGGTCGAATTGGCCGATGGCCATCTGCGTCAGGGTCTGGCTGAGGAACGTGGTGGCGTTGCCCGGCCCGCCGCCAGTGAGTACGAACGGCTCGGTGTAGATCATGAAACTGTCCATGAAACGCAGCATCACCGCGATCAGCAGCACGCTTTTCATCTTCGGCAACTGGATGTGCCGGAACACCGCCCAGCTGGAGGCCCGGTCGATCCGCGCGGCCTGGTAGTACACGTCGGGAATCGCCCGCAGACCCGAGTAGCACAGCAGCGCCACCAGCGAAGTCCAGTGCCAGACATCCATCACCAGCACGGTGACCCAGGCGTCCATGGTGTTGGCCGCATAGTTGTAGTTGATACCCAGGCCGTTGAGGGTCGAGCCCAGCAAACCGATGTCGGCGCGGCCGAAAATCTGCCAGATGGTGCCCACCACGTTCCACGGGATCAGCAGTGGGATCGCGAGGATGATCAACACCAGGGACGACCATTTGCCCTTGGTCGGCATGGTCAGGGCGATGGCGATGCCCAGGGGGATTTCAATCAGCAGCACGCACGCCGAGTAGATGAACTGGCGCAGCAGCGAATCGTGCAGCCGTGGATCGAGCAGCACCTGCTTGTACCAGTCGGCGCCGACGAAGTAGCGGCTGGACTGGTCGAAGATGTCCTGCACCGAATAGTTGACCACCGTCATCATCGGGATCACGGCGCTGAAGGCCACCAGCAGGAACACCGGCAACACCAGCCACCAGGCCTTGTTGTTCTGCACCTTGTTCATGGCTGCACCTCACTCAACGGTTCCAGCAAATACTCATCGGCATAGACCATCAGCCATTGGCCCGGAAAACTGATGTACGCCGTGCCTTCAGGCACGGGCTTGTCTTCGGCCAGCCGCACTTTCAGCGGTACGCCATCGAGGTTGAGGGTCAGGATCTTGTAGGTGCCCAGGTCTTCGACATGGACCACGTCAGCCCGCATCGCGTCGTCGTAAGGGCCATCCCAGACATGCACGAACTCGGGACGGATACCGACCTTCAGGCTTTTGCCTTCGGCTTCGGCGACCCGGCTTTGCAAGGTTTCCGACAGCGGCAAGTGCGTCGAGGCGAAGCCGACGCCACCGGGCTGTACCGTGACCTCGATCAGGTTCATCCCCGGGCTGCCGATGAAGTAGCCGACAAAGGTGTGGCTCGGGCGCTCGAACAAATCCCGGGGCGTGCCGAACTGCACGATCTGGCCGCCGTACATCACCGCGATCTTGTCGGCGAACGTCGAGGCTTCCAACTGGTCGTGGGTGACGTAGACCATGGTGATGTTGAACTGCTCATGGATCTGCTTGAGCTTGCGCCGCAGTTTCCATTTCAGGTGCGGGTCGATCACGGTCAGTGGCTCGTCGAACAGGATCGCCGACACATCGTCGCGCACCAGCCCGCGGCCCATGGAGACTTTCTGCTTTTCATCGGCGGTGAGGTTGCGGGCCTTTTTGTCCAGCAGGCTCTGCAGGTCCAGGACCTCGGCGATTTCCTGGACCTTGGTGTGGATCCTGGCCTCGGCCATGCCCTGGTTACGCAGCGGGAACGCTAGGTTGTCGAACACGGTCATGGTGTCGTACACCACCGGGAACTGGAACACCTGGGCGATGTTGCGCCGCTCCGGGGTCAGGTCGTTGACGACTTTGCTGTCGAACATCACCTGCCCTTCGGAGGGGCTGAGCAGTCCGGAAATGATGTTGAGCAAGGTGGACTTGCCGCAGCCCGAAGGTCCGAGCAGCGCATAGGCGCCGCCCTGCTCCCAGATGTGGTTCATCTCGCGGATCGCGTAGTCCTCGGGGCCCGCCGGGGTGCTAGTGTAGCTGTGGGCGAGGTTCTGCAAACGAATTTCGGCCATCAGGCAACCCTCGCGATACGCTGCCCTGGGGCTTGGACCAGCTTGCCCTGGGCGTCGAAGACAAACAGTTTGTGGGTCGGAATGTAGATGCGGATCGGCGCATCCACGTCGTACTCATGCACTCCTGGCAAGTGCAGCACCAGCAGGAAATGCTCGTTGCGCACGTGCAGGAAGGTCTCCGAGCCACTGATCTCGGCCACCTCGACGGTCACCGCCAGTTCGAGGTCGTCGTCGTTGCTCGGCACCAGGGAAATATGGCTGGGGCGCACGCCGAAACGGAACTCACCCTCGCCCACCGGGCGCAGGTCGACATTCAGCGGAAAGTGCACGAAATTGGCGAAGCTGACTTCGTTGCCGGCGATACGACCCGGCATGAGGTTGATCGGCGGTTCGGAAAACAACTCGGCGGCCAGCACGGTTTGCGGCTGGTGATACACAGAGGACGATTTGCCGCTCTGGATCACCCGGCCCTCATGCAGGATCGTGGTGGTGCCACCCAGGGCCAACGCCTCGTTGGGCTCGGTGGTGGCGTAGACAGCGATGGTATGGCGGGCCTGGAACAGCTCGCGCATTTCCTGGCGCAGCTCTTCACGCAGCTTGTAGTCCAGGTTCACTAGCGGCTCGTCGAACAGGATCAGTTCGGCGTCCTTGACCAAGGCCCGGGCCATGGCCGTGCGCTGCTGCTGGCCGCCGGACAATTCCAGCGGATGGCGCTGCAGGAATTTCTCGATGCGCAGCATCCTGGCGGTTTCCAGCACCTTGCTCTGGATCACCTCGTTGGACACACCGGCCTGGCGCAACGGCGAGGCGATGTTTTCGAAAACAGTCATGGTCGGGTAGTTGATGAACTGCTGGTAAACCATCGACACATTGCGCAGCCGCACCGGGCGGTGGGTGACGTCGACGCCGTTCATCAGGATGCGGCCGCTGTCGGGCTTGTCCAGACCGGCCATCAGGCGCATGAGACTGGTCTTGCCGGACAGCGTACGGCCCAACAGGACGTTGAAGGATCCGGGTTCGAAACTCAGATTGGCATCGTCGATCCAGGTCTGGCCTTCGACGGTGCGACAGATGTGCTCAAGCTTTAATGACATGGCTCGGCCTTTTTATTATTGGAGTCAAGCGACCCGAGTTAGAAAGCGAAAGCCGTGCCAGAAATGACAAGCCGCTGATCTGGCTTGTTTTTTTCAGAAAACCTGAGAAAGCCACGTTCGCAGATGAACACAAGTGAACAGCCACGACTGAACAACTGAACAACTCACGGGTTGACAATGAACAATTTTGAACAACACTGAAAGAACGTTTTCGGCTAGCCTGGCCATGCCCTTGTGGGAGCTTGCTCGCTCCCACAAGGGCATGTGTATGAAGTGGTACTCAGGCCTGCCCCAGCACAAGGAGTCTGTGCGAGACTTGCCACAACAATAAAAACAGCTCCTGCGAGAGTGCCCCATGGCCGCACCTGCTCCAGCCTTGTCCCACGAGGCCATCATCCAGGCCTCCTGGTCCCGTTGCCGCGCCTTCGGCCTGAACCATCAAAGCGTGCCGGCCTTCGACCAGTTGCCCGCCCAAGGCATCGCCCAGTTGCTGGAGAGCCAGCATTCGCTGGTGCAGACCACCCACCAGGAAGTCTTGCCGTACTACGAAAACATCCTGAGCAACTCCAACTGCCTGATCATGCTGGCCGACAACCAGGGCCAAGTGCTGACCTCCTGGGGCACCCAGCGTTTCATCGAGCCGAAACTGGCCCATGGCTTCAGCGTCGGGGCGAGCTGGATGGAGCGCTGCACCGGCACCAACGCCATCGGCACCGCGCTGGCCTGCGAACAGGCGGTGCACATCGAACACGATGAACACTTCCTCAAGGCCAACCGCTTCATGACCGGCTCGGCCGCGCCGATCTTCGATGCCGAGCGCAAGGTCATCGCCGTGCTCGACGTCTCCAGCGACAGCTACCTGCCGCCCTCCCACACCCTGGGCATGGTCAAGATGATGAGCCAGACCGTGGAGAACCGGCTGATCCTCAACCTGTTTCGCGGTGAACACTTCCAACTGACCTTCAACACCGGCCTGAACAACCTCGACAGCCAATGGGCCGGACTGCTGATCTTCGATGAGAGCGGCCAGGTCCTGTCCGCCAACCGTCGGGCCGACAACCTGCTGGGCCTGAGCCTGTCACGGGTCAGTATCGAAAGCCTGTTCAAGGTCTCGCTGCTGGAACTGCTGAACCAGCCCGACGGCCTGCCGTTCGCCCTGCAAGCATCCGGCAGCAATCGTTTCCAGTGCTTGCTCCGGCGCCCAAGCCAGGTGTCGATCAAGGCTCGCGTGTTCACCGAAACAGCACCTGCGCCGGCCCCCGCCAGCAACGCTATCAGCCTCAACACCTTGCACTTCGGTGACAGCCGCGTGGAGAAAGCCGTGCGCCAGGCCGAGCGCTTGCTGGAGAAGGACATTCCGCTGCTGATCCACGGCGAGACCGGTGTCGGCAAGGAAGTCTTCGTCAAAGCGCTGCACCAGGCCAGTTCACGCTGCAAGCAGCCGTTCATTGCCGTCAACTGCGCAGCGATCCCCGCCGAGTTGGTGGAGTCGGAACTGTTCGGCTACGAAAAAGGCGCCTTCACCGGTGCCAACCAGAAAGGCAGCATCGGCCTGATCCGCAAGGCCGACCGGGGTACGTTGTTCCTCGACGAGATCGGCGACATGCCCCTGCCAACCCAGGCCCGGCTGCTGCGGGTCTTGCAGGAACGTTGCGTACAGCCGGTGGGCAGCGCCGAGCTGTTCCCAGTGGACATCCGCATCATCTCCGCCACCAACCGCTCGCTGCGTGAACAGGTGCAACTGGGGCGGTTTCGCGAAGACTTGTACTACCGCATCGGCGGCCTGACGCTGGAGCTGCCACCGCTGCGCGAACGCAGCGACAAACAGGCCCTGTTCAAACGCCTCTGGGAACACCACCGCGAACCGACCCAATGGGCCGGCCTGAGCCGCGAGGTACTGGACCTGTTCGAACGCCATCCATGGCCGGGCAACCTGCGACAGGTCAGCAGCGTGCTGCAAGTGGCCCTGGCGATGGCCGAGGAACAGCCGATCCGCCCGGAACACCTGCCCGACGACTTCTTTGTCGACCTTGAAATGGAACCGGTGGAAACACCTGAGCCCCTGACGGTGGACCTGAACGATGCCGAGGACCTGAACCGTCAGTTGCAGGCAGTGGGCGGGAACATTTCACACCTGGCGCGACGGCTGGGGGTCAGCCGCAATACCTTGTACAAACGCTTGCGGCAACTTGAAAGCTGATACAAGCCCACTCCCACAGGTGTGTTGCTTAACTGATTGGCATTACTCCGACTTAGTCGAACGCACCATTGAGCACTTCATAGATGATGCCAGTGGCAATCGCCACCAGGATCAGGTCCGTACCGACCTGTTGCCACTCATAACCGTCATAGTGCGGCAACCGCCCCAGCAGTCGCCCATCGAGCTTTTTGGCGATACCGGGTGGCAACGGCTTGCCTCGTGCAAGATTTTTCTGGATGCCTGGCGGCAACGCCGGGCCGGGGCTCCAGTAATCGCGATATCCGCCAATCACACCCAGGATGCCGCTGCGGTCGAGGCTCGGGCCGTTATGCCAATCGCCGCCGCCACCACCTTGGTTGCCTTTGCCGCCCTGGTTCCCCTTGTTACCGGGATTTCCTTGACCGCCCTTGTTGCCTTGCCCGCCTTTGCCTCCCTGGCCAGGACCTTGATCGAATTGAGCATTCCCCTTGCCGTTGCCCGGGTCCGCGACAACAATGCCTGGGCCAGCCGCCAGGGCGAAACACGTCACTGCAGCAATCAACGAGCGCGATTTGAACATGGCAGTTCTCTCAAAAAAGGGATGTCCCCTGTAAAGATATAGAGACTAACGGTGATATTAGTTCCATATCACACTGCGCGCCGCTTGCCTGGACCGGATGCACCTGAACACAGCAATCAAGGAGTTTCATGCGCAAGGATTACCTGGCTTTTTTCGTCTCGATGTTCCTCTCCCGGTTGGCCGACCAGATTCTGCTGTTCATCGTCCCGCTGATTGTTTTCCAGACCACCAACAGCGTCTCCTGGGCAGGCCTGGCGTTCTTCGTCGAGTCCCTGCCACGCTACCTGTCGTTCCCGATCTGCGGCGCGCTGTGCGACAAGTTCTCGCCGATTCGCATCCTGCACATCAGCCAGGTCTATCGCGCCGTCGCCTGCGGGGTGGCGGTCGTGCTCCATGGCGTCTTCGGCGGGATCTATTGGATCGTCGCGCTCTCGGCCCTGTGCGGCGTGCTGACCACCCAGGGCATCATGGCCCGCGAAGTGGTGATGCCGTACATCTTCAAGCACTACACCTACACCAAGACCCTGTCCTACTCGCAAATAGCCGACCAGACCGGCTTGGTGCTGGGCCCGCTGATCGCTGCGCTGCTGCTTGAGGTGTGGGCGTGGCACTGGGTGGTACTAGCGATTGCCGGGCTGTTCCTGCTGGCAGACCTGGCGATGCTGTATTGGCAGCGCATCAGTTCGGTCACCCTGGAAACCTTCGAGCAGCATCATGACCTCTGGCTGAACCCGCTGCGCATTGCCTTCGGCCACATCCGCAACCTGGCAGAACTGAAAAAAATCATCAGCCTGGCAGTGGGCGTCAACCTGATCATCGGCGTCACCCTCGCCACCTCGGCGGCCATGGTCATCGGCCATTACGGCGCCGGCAAGGATGACTACGCAGGCCTACAGGCAGCCGGTGCCGTAACCACCATCCTCATTCTGTTCCTCCTCGCCCGGCTGACCCTGCCCTTGAAACTGCTGGGCGCCCTCTCCTACACGCTGATTGCCGTCGGCGCCTTCATCACTGCGCTCAGCCCGAACACAGGGGGCTACGTCGTCGGTTTCTTGCTGATTGTCGGTTTCGACAAAATGTTCAACGTCTACTTCCGCACCCTCCGCCAGCAAGTCATTCCGCCCCAGGACTTCGGCAAGACCGTCGGCGTCATCACGCTGCTCAACAACCTGTCGCAACCACTCGCAGGCCTACTGGTCGCGGTGCTGGCCGCGCCTATTGGAACGCAGCAGGTGATTCTGCTGCTGGCGGTGGCCACCAGCCTGATCGGCGCCGGGGTGGTTGTGGTGCACAGGTATTCGACACACCGGTCAAGCATCTACAGCGCCGAGACCGACTGACCCTGCCGGGGAGCGGTTTGTATTATCAGTGACTTATTGTTGAGGCATGGTTGCAACGTTGCCGCCGTCAATGCACGTCTGCCCCGCCATTCGTCACCTGTCCAGTGGCGGAGCCAACAGGCGGCCACGTCTGGCTCAGGGCTTGCACTGACTTGTCTCAGCAGCCAAGAACGACGTAATTCTGACGCGGCGGCAAATTAATCAATGCTTGGTCAGCAAACGGAGATGTACCGTGTCAACTCTCAACGAAATCGCAGCGAATCACGCGAGAATGGCAAAGTTAAAGGAAGAAGAGTCGATGCGGCTGAGTGCGCTTCAGGGGCAGGTGGTGGGGAGTTTTGAAATTCCGCCCATCGAGGCGCCACAGGAGATGTCGCTGCACTTTATGACGGGTGTACAGGATCACTCGTTTGGGGAAGCGGCGGCGCTGAGTTTTTGACCTGGGTGTTGATGGGGTTTCGTCGCTCGCTTGTTCGCGGGCGACTCGACCATTCAGAACTGCCTGGCTAAAGCCGCTGCAAGTATGCCGGCCGCAATTGCCGGCAACGGTTTTTTCAGTATCAGCATGACGATCGCCGTAGTCAGCAAAGCCAGGCGTGCGCCGTTATCACCTTTAACCGCCAGCGGAGCCAACACCGCCACCAACACCGAACCGGACATGGCCGTGATGAATTGTTGCACCCGATAGTTGATCGGCACGAACGACATCACGAAAACACCGCCCCACCGAGTCGCCAATGTCACCGCGGCCATTATCAATATGACAATCAGGGTGCCGTAACCCGCCGTTTCAATGCTCATTGTGTTTTCTCCATCCACAGCGCACCCAGAATGCCCCCCGCCAAAGCGCCGACCACGACATGACTGTTCGCCGGCAAGTACCAGTAAGCCAACAGCGATGAGCAGGCCGCCACGGTCCAGATAATGAACATGCGCAGGTTTTTCTTCCCGCCCACGACCATCGCCAACAAGAAACAGCCCATCACCATATCGAGTCCGAAACTGACCGGGTTCTCAATGGCGCTGCCGAAATGAAGTCCCAGCCAACTGCCCAGGATCCACGCAACCCAGAGCGCAATGCCGCCGCCGAATAAAAGCCCGAGCCCCGGCTTGCCACGACTGAGCGCCTGCATCGCCATGGCCCAGTTGGCGTCAGAAACAACCAGCATGACACCGTAGCGTTTGGCAACGGGCAGCTCCCGCAGCCACGGGTAAAGCGTCGCGCCCATCAACAAGTGCCGGGCGTTGATAGCGAAGACGGTGATCATCAGGGGAACGACCGGCACTTGCTGCCCCCACAGATCCAGTGCGGCAAATTGAGAAGCGCCGGCAAAAACCAGCGTGCTCATGAGTACGGCTGACGTATCACTCAAGCCCGTTTGCGCAGCCGCCAGGCCGAAAGCAACGCCGAACACGACGACGAAAAGAGAGATTGGGATCAGCTGTTTGAAACCGTCATAGATGTGATTCAACGTCAGCGCGTGCAAGTGGGGTTCAACATTCGACAAAACAGGGCCTCATCTGGATATCTACGGTGCAAAAACCGAGAGTATGGGGCTGAATCTGCTTGCCGAACACTTTTTGGCGGGGCTATGGGCAACTCAACCCACCGAGATCAGGTCATAGGACAGCTTGCTGATCAGAATCACCAGCAGCACCAGGAACAACGCGCGGACAAAGGGCACTCCCTTGCGCACCGCCAGCCAGGTGCCGGTCAGCGCGCCGAGGATATTGAACAGCGCCATCGGCAGCGCTACCAAGTAGAGCACGTTGCCGCTCGGGATAAAGAACAGCAGCGCCGCGACATTGGTGGCGATATTCACCAGCTTGGCCGACGCCGAGGCGTGCAGGAAGTCGAAGGCGAAGCAGCGAATGAACAGGAAGATCAGGAAGCTGCCGGTGCCCGGTCCGAACAACCCGTCGTAGAAACCGATGGCGCCACCGACCAGTACCGCCAGCAGCTTCTCCTTGGTGCCGATGCGCATGGGCTTGTGCAGGCTGCCGAAGTCCTTCTTCCAGAAGGTGTAGATCGCCATCAGCACGATTAGCACCAATACCGCCGGGCGCATCACGGCCTGCGGCACGAGCGATACCGTCGCCGCGCCAGCGAAGGCCATGACAAAGGCCGCGCCGGCGGCAGGAACCACCAGGCTCCAGTCGATCACCACCTTGCGCACGAACGAGCGCGCGGCAAAGGCCGTGCCGCAGGCCGCCGCGACCTTGTTGGTGCCGAGCAGGGCGGCGGGCTGGGCGCCGGGCAGCACATTGAACAGTGCCGGGATCTGGATCAGGCCGCCGCCGCCGACGGCCGCATCGATCAGGCCGGCGGCGAAGGCGAAGACACATAGCAGGACGATATCGAACATTGGATCAGGCTCTGGCGATAAAGGGGTGGGTGGCCGAAAACGGGAGCAGGCGCTTGCGGTCGTTGACGCCGAAGACCCGCAGCATCCAGCGGTCCAGGCCGTCGTAGCGCGGCGCGAAGCCATCGCGTGCGTGCAGGGTCTGCTGGTTCTTGAAGATCAGCATGTCGCCGGGCTGCAGCAGTACCGAGCGGACCACGTCGGGGTGATTGGCCGCGGCGGCGAACAGTTGCAGGGCCAGTCGCGAGTGCTCGCAGTGAGCGCTGATGCTGGCCATGTTGTAGCGACAGTGCAGGCCGCCGCTGCTGGGCCGGTAGAGCAGCGGGACTTGTTCCAGGACCGTGTCCTGGCGGGCGAACGAGTCCGGCCGGCGGACTGAAAAGCTCGGGCGCAGCAGTTCCTGCTCGACGAAGTCCGGCAGCATGTTGAGCACGTCGGCAATCGCGACGATCCGCGTCGGCACCGTCAGCTCGCAGCGCAAGCCGGTCAGGCTCAGGTACTCGGGGCAGGCAGACAACTGCTGCACGGCCTCGCAACTGAGCGGCAGGTGTGGATTGTCGACATGCATGCCCAGGTCCAGGCGCGAGCCGTAAGAACTCCTCTCGGTTTCCCGCTGCTGCTTGGGCGAGACATGGCGAAATATGCTGTCCTCGCTCTCGCCCTGGTAGCCCACCGGGCAGGTGCCGAGCACGGCGAGTACCGCGAGGATCGCCCCGGCGACCACCGGCAGTTCGGCAATATCCGGGTTGCCACCGTAAGGCGTCGCCGGCAACTGCGCGTCGACCGGCAGGCCACGGATCACCAGCGCCACCTCGTCGCAGTGCTGGAAATCACGCAGCAAGCGGGATTTTTCCGGAGCCAGCAGTTGTTCCAGGCAGCGTCCGAGGGCGGGCATCTGCCGCAGGCCGCTGGCGCTGTCGCCGATCGCGAAATGCCTGAGTTCGTTGTGGAGTTTTCTTTTTTCTTCGTAGGAAAGCTGTAATTCGACCAAAGGCTTTTCTGTCGAGAGGGGGGCTTTTGGCACCAGCCATTCGTGGGTCGCTTCGCCCGCAAGGGCGGTTGCTTTTCTGAGCGTTTCATCCAGCGTTGACATATCCATCGCTCCTGTCTACCTACGTCCTTGTGCTGAGAACGGGAAGGCTAACGGAAGGGGCTTTTTTGTGTTGCAATGTCATATTGTGAAAAGTGCAATGAGGTAGCCGGTGGCACTGGATATGTTGGCTGATCTTGAAGCCTTTGCGACGGTGGCCCGCAAGCGCAGCTTTGTCGTCGCAGCCCGCAGCCTGGGGCGCTCCCCCAGCTCGCTGACCCGCGTCATTCAAGGGCTGGAAGAGCGCAGTGGGGTCAAGCTGTTCAATCGCTCGGCCAATGCCGTGACGCTGACCGAGGCCGGCGAGCGGCTACTGCCCCACGCCCACAGAATGCTCGATCTGCAACGTGAGGCGGACGAGGACCTGGCCGGGCTCAGCGGCCTGGCCACCGGCTGGATCCGCTTTTCCGCACCGCAATCCTTGGCCCACACGGTGGTCCCCCAGTTGATCACCCAGTACAGCCAGCGTTATCCCGATGTCAGCGTGGATGTGATCTTTACCGATGCGGCGGTCGATCCGGTCGAGGGCAAGCTGGACTTTTCGATTCGCGGCGCCTTCCCACAATCCAGCGACCTGATCGGCTACCCGCTGTGGAGCTATTCGCGCTACCTCTATGCCAGCCCTGGCTACTTGGAGCGATGCGGGCTGCCGACATCCATCGAGGCGCTGGAACAGCACGCATTGATCCTGCACACGGCGCCGCGGATTCTCAAGGAATGGAATTTTCGTGGGCCGGGCCAGGCCGGCAGCTTTCGCGTGCACCCCAAGTTTCGCTTCAGTTCCGGCACGGCGGTGTTCCAGGCTGCGCTGGCCGGTGCCGGGATTGCCCGCCTGGCCGACTGGCTGGCGGAGCCGGAAGTGGCTGCGGGACGCCTGGTGCGGGTGTTCCCTGAGTACAAGCTAACCTCCAGCACGGGTGAAGACCCGCGCATGCATGCGGTCTATCCAGCCGGCAACCTGCCGCTGCGGGTCAAGAACCTGCTGGACATGATCCGTGTCTACGGTGACCGCGTCAGCCGCTCCTGAAGGTCAACCGTCTAGTTGTGCTGCTCTGTTCTCGAGCTGCTGCTCCCGATCCGGATTCAGCACACCGGGGGCCCCATTGAAAAAATAGGGTGAAGCACGTCACAGACCAGGCGACCGTTCCAGCGGCCAGTGCGGAATGTTCCACACCAAGGCCCATAAAACGGCAAAATAAACACCTCAGGCGACTCACTCGCGCCCTTTGTCAAAGATCAAAGCAATCAATGCGCTAGAAACAGAGCACAGGATTTCTTGGAAGAAAGAAAAATTACTAATGGAAAGCAGGAGCCTTGCAAAATGAGCACAACTGAACAAGTACAAAGCACGGGTAAATACAGCGCCAAGTGGCAGGAACGCTTTGACTTCTTTGAAACCTATGGCGCACCAAACGACCCGCGCTATAAGGAAGCCGTCAAGACGCTGCCAGGCGTCAAGAAGAAAATCCTCATCAACGCCAACGTGATTGCTTTTTTCTTTGGCCCTATCTACCTGTTCGTCCTCGGCCTCTGGAAGAAAAACCTCGCCCTGCTGGGTATTTTCCTGGCGATCAATATCGCGTTGAGCGTGATTTTCGCGATCCTCGGCATGGAGTTTCCGCGGCCGTTGAGTACAGGCCTGAGCATCGCCATGTCGATGATGTACGCACTCATGGCCAACTACGCCTACTACCTCAAGGAAGTGAAAGGCGAGCAAGGCTGGAACCCGTTCAAAGGCATGCGTCTCTGATTGCAGGCTTGGGTCATCGAGAGCCCGCGCCTCATCATGAGTGTGCGGGCTTGTTGTTTCTGAGGATTAAAAATTCTTGGGAAGCAGTATCAGGCCGACGCTCAACTGCCCCGATGAGCTGAATGTTGTTTTTTTACACCATTTTTAGTCTTTCGCTCAAAATAGGCGTGAACAAACCACAGTGCCAAGGCAAACCCGGCAAAGCCAAAAATGAATAGCAGCACCTCTATTGCAGCACCTTCATGAGAAAACATTGTGTTCACCTCATCCTTAAGTCGGTTGACCGAAAATTGCCACGCTTGAATTTTCTCGTAACAATCCAAACATTTTCAGGGTAGTCGCCAACAACCTGAGTGGCAACCCTTGACCCGGCATAAACCCCCGGTCTAGACGAGTCGCCGACCAATGACACCCTGCCACGGCGGGCCAATGTGTGGTTTCATGACGGTCGACCCAGACCTTCCAAGGAGCTGCGGTGCCCCCCAGGACGAATCAACCACCACCCCGTTACACGCATCGATACCAAGACCTGGCGCTGGCAACTCGGGACATTGCCGAGGGGTTGGGAGAACAATGGGTAGCGCCGTTTCTGCGGCGATATGGAGTGATCGAGGTTGATCGGGATAGAATTTATTTTTATCGGCTTCTGGATGAGTTTTTTAGCATCGGCACCCGGTTATGACTGACGATCAGCAACAACCAGGCGCAATGTCACGTCGTGCAACTGACTCAGCGGGCGCTGGACGCAGATCCCTGATCGGTCTGCGCAGAAAGCGGAACATCGAACACTCGATCGAACACCCATTGAAAAACCAGTGCGTAAAAAAAGAAAAATACAAACAACCCCAGATTGGTCACCAGCGCCAACCACAGGCTGATGCCCAACCACGCGCCAATCACCGGGGTAAGAATCAACGTCAAGCCGCCTTCAAATCCCAGAGAATGGAGTAGTCGCCGCTGCCAGTTACGATGGCGACTGGGTTGGCGGCGCTCCCACCACTCGAACAGGCCGTTGAAAAGCATGTTCCAGGCCAGCGCGACGGCGGAAATCACCAGCGACAGCAGGGTTGAATAACCCATGCCTTGACCGTAGGTCAGCGCCAGCGCCGGTGCCACGAACAGCACGCCACCGGCTTCGTAGAGGATGGCCTGAAGGATTTTACGGGGCGTACCTTGCATCGCTGGGCTCCTGAGCCGGTTTGGAAGACCCCAGCCTGGCAAGTTGAGCCCTCGCGCACAATTGAGCTAAATTGAGCCACGCTCAACCTGAGTAACCTACCCGCCCATGTTCGCCAAACTGCCCCTCACCGCCTTGCGTGGCTTCGAGTCTGCCGCACGGCTAGGCAGCTTCAAGGCAGCAGCCCTGGAACTGAATGTCAGCCCGGCGGCGATCTCCCATCAAATCAAAAGTCTTGAAGCCTTCCTTGGCGTGCGACTGTTCGAACGCTCCAGCCAAAACGTGCGCCTGAGCGCCGATGGCGAGCGCCTTCACCCTTTCATGCACCGCGCCCTGCTTGATATCCAACATGGCCTGCAGGTGCTGTCACCACCTTGTGCGGCACAGTCTCTGGTGGTGAGCACGACGCCGGCATTCGCCAGCCTGTGGCTGATACCGCGGCTCGGGGATTTTCATCGGTTGTACCCGGAGATCGACGTCAGGCTGCATACCAGCAACGACGTGGTCGACCTGCAGCGTGACGCCAGCATCGACCTGGCGATCCGCGCCCTCTTCAGGCCGGCCCCACAGCTGTTTGAACAGCCTCTGTTGGATGAGCACTTTGGCGTTTATTGCCGCCCCGGTTGGCAACCACCCGCGGCGGGCTCACCCGTCGAACTGATCGACGTGCCATGGCTGAGCAGCGCAAACGTTGCAGTCGACTGGCCTGCATGGTGTGCCAAGGCCGGCACCCTAGGCTGGCTGGAGAACGCGCGTTTTCGGCGTTATGACGAGGAACAACACGCCCTGCAGGCGGCGATCGCCGGGCACGGGCTGGTGCTTGCCAGCAATGTGTTGGTTGCTGAGGCTGTTGCGCGTGGGGAGCTGGTTGAATATCGCCCTGAGGTTCGCTTGGCGGGTGCGCGGTACACCGTGGTGTGCGTGCCGGGGCGGGAGCGGCAGGTGGCGGTGCGAGGGTTTAGTGAGTGGTTGTTGGGGCGGAGTATTGGTTGAATTAGTTCTGCCTACATCCCCACGAATCGGGACGCTTGCAGCCTCGGGGTAGAACCGGGGACAGGCCACGATTTGAGCTCACCTGTTACCAGCCCGGCTCATAATCGTGGTCTTTCCCCAATTTTTACTATGCCCCGGAAGAATCATACCGTTTGACAAAACGACGCTCGTCGACCACATAACCTTGCTGCTGATAAAAAGTGTGAGCCTGTATTCGGTGGTCACTGCTAGTCACCTCAGCCCGTACGCAAAGTTGCTCTGTAAAAAACGCGTCAGCAGCGGAAACAAGCATTGCCCCCACTCCCCGCCCTCGAAAGTCTTCATCGATGACAAGGGAGGTAATGCGTCCGAGCCTACCCGACTGATGAAACAGCTCAAGTACGTGCAAGCTTATGACACCGACAATATTTTTACCGTCTTGTGCCAGCAGCACGGTATCGCGAGCGCTAAGTTCTAAAGCCTCAAGCTTATCTCGGATTAGCTTTGGCGAGGCTTGGTAGCCTAACTGGCCTAGGAGTTTGGACACCGATTCTGCATCGGCTAGTAAGGCTTTTCGAACTTTCATGTTGTTCTCAACTGGGTATTGCATAGGCTCGCCCATCATTTGTATCCGAGCGGCACAGGGATGCTACTCACTGGACAAAAATCGGTTGATGATCATCGAGACCGCTTGCACCGGAGAGGTCGAGGCTGTGTCTATGCAAAACGGAGCTTCATCCCACGGCTCATATTCATGATCCAGCACAGACTGCCAAGTTGGTGGAGTCAGGCCGGGAATATCAACCATCCGTGTTTCGACCCGGCGCTGATGCTCATGTTTATCGGAGCAAACCACTTGGATATTTGCCAATCGAATACCCGCCTGTGAGGCGATTTCGCTCCACGCGACTCGGCTTTCGAGGACGGGATTGACACAATCAACGATGACTGTCCGCCCCAAACGAAGGTTGCTCAGGGCAAGCTCATTGGCGACCATGTAACCACTGCACCCCACATCTTGCGCAAGAACACCCGAGTTTCGAATCGCCTGCTCAATCGTATCGATCCGCAGGTACACGGCGCCTGTTGTAGCGGCAAGATCATTGGCGATAGTCGTTTTTCCGGTGCCGGGAAGGCCGCTGAAGACGATGAGCATTCCATGTCCTTCGATTAATGAGCTAATCCAGTGTAGGCGGCAGCCGGTTATGCGGCAGCGATTGGTCGATCTCACTCGCTCGCCACGTCGACAACTGGATCAACATTTCTTTAATGGAACCAGGGGCACCACGATTTTAAAACTCGTACTGAACGCAATCTTTCACATCCCTTTCACAGCCGAGCGCCTATGGTCATCTCAGCTCCTAGTGAAACCCTTTCAGCCCGGCCTCCCCAGTCGGGCTTTTCTTTGCGTGCCAAAGGTAGGTCGACGCCTAGAAACCGGTGACAATCCACGATGTTGAGTTTATCTGTAATCAGTCCGTCCCATAATCGTGGTTTTCTCCCGCTTTCCCCTGGGGCTAAAGCACTGCCACTTCCAGCTTTGGCCAGTTAAATTTGTAGTTGAGAGGAGGCAGCTCGAAATGCTGGGCCAAATAGAGGGCCAACATCTCCCCTTCTTTTGCATAGGCGGCTGTCTTATCGAGAGTCGGACACCAGCTAACCCAAAGTGTGTCCAAAGGGAAAACGGTTTCGAAAGAGGCGTAATTAAACCGCCAGCCCGCCATATGCCCTGAGACTCCGGGATTCCTTGCGCAGCGCACAAACGCAGCAAGACGCCGCCGTAAATTGTCCGATTCGCCAATAGTCAAGATACCGTGCTCGTCGGAACCGACAGCCCGGCGAATCTCGTGGTCTGCACAGATTATGTAGGCGCCGGGTGCCGCCGGTGCATTGAGGAAATGCTCAGTCAGCCTAAGCCACTCGGGTTCCCAGCTTTGCCAATTATCGACTTTCATCGCTTGCCTCCATTGCTAAGTAGCAGAACGATATCACGACTTGCATGGGCTTGATAAAACGCCAACAGACTGGCCAGGCATCCACCAAGGACAAAAGCCCAGTGGTTGGCGGGGATGGAACTGGGGGACAGACTACGGTTCTAGCCCCTTGCAATCGGCCCGTTTCATATCGTGTCTGTCCCATTTTCCTTCGCACTTCAATGAAGAACCCTGCGACTCTCCCCAATCCTGATCCTATCGAGCGCCCTGTTTAAAGCATCCAAGGCATCGAGCAGGGCTTTCGCCTCAGCCTCCCGACCATCGCCCCAGAGGCGTTCAGCCATCTTGTTCAGTGCCTGGATAGAGCGCTCAATGTCAGCAGCCGTCGCTGCTTTGCTTTCCTGAAGTTTCTTTGGCATTGATTCCCTCTTCCTCAGGGCGTGCTTCATCAGCTTCAGAGAAAACTGGGGAAAACTGAGTACAGACCATTGCGTGAGCTCAAATGTAATCGGTCCGTCTCATAATCGTAGTCTGTCCCATCTGCCCCCGTCTTATCTAGAAATCATACGACAGAAGCATGAAAAGCCATCAAGCGGAGCCCATATACCTGATAAAGGTATCACCGTACCCCCAAACTAAAGCCCCCATTAATGCCACCACCATCGCAGAGGCACGCGCCTGATATATTTTTTTCAGATAAGCATCAACAGCTTCTTGTGTATGAGTACGAAAGTCTTCACTAGGCTTGGGTATCAAACGAACAGCAGTGTCGGCGAGCGCAATACAGACCAATGAAAACACAGTAGTTATGCAGCCTGTGCGTTGAAACCAGAAGACAGGGTTTTCAAAAGCAGGACGGATATCAAAAAAAGACATAAACGGAATAGATGTCGCAATGAATAGGAGGAGATAACACGTCCAAAGGCACATTCTAGCTTTCATCCAAGACGCTGACCCCACATTAGATCGGAAACTCTTCGCAGCATTATCCATTACGTCCACCTACAAAAAGAAACCAACTACCCACAGGCAATTCATGCCTACACAAAATCTATAACGAGGTTACGTCATATGCAGCCTTCTGACGTTGATGGGAATTGGTGGAAACTGGGAACAGATCACGATTTTTGGTTAATTTTCAATCAGCCGTCTCATAATCGTGGCCTGTCCCGGTTACCCCCAATTCTTTCTGCCCCTCACCTCATCCGCTCACAGCATAAAAGTGATTCAGCGCCATCAGCTCAAACACAGCCACCAGTGTGCAGAACGCGATGAAGCCGGGGCTGAAGACCCGTTTGCGTTTGGATGGGCCGTCGCCCAACCAGGGCGCGTCGGAGTAAAAGGAAAACACTACGAGAAATACCAACACCACATAGGTCCACGCCTTACTCCAGAATCCCTGTGTTTTCCATTGACTCATCCGCGCTCTTCCGCAACCCGCTTCATTCGTCCGTTCATGAGCTCATCCGCATAGCGACCAAACCGATCGTCGACTTCCTGAAGTTTCACACAGCGTGAATCAGATCGACGGCCCGGTCGCCGACGCTCATTAGCCAGAATCGCATTACTTGGCTTTTGCGCTCTTGATATCACTTATGATTTTTTGGGAAATAGCTTGAACCTGCTCTTTGGTCATAGCCGACATGACACCTTCCCAAGCCGACGAAGACGTGTCATAGGTACGAGTTCCAATCAGGCGGCCCGATTTCAAGTCCGAGTAGTCTGCACTGGAATTGACCCACGCATTTCCCACCATGACCCCGGCTCCGTAGCGCGCGCCAGGGGTCAGGTAACGGAAATTGGTTACGTTGATCTTGATACCGACACCGTCCTTGCCCTCGAGGCTTGATGCCTGAGCCTCTTTAAGGCTGTAGCCGGCGCGAGTCGCTTCGACGTGCAGGGCGTCATTCCACTCTTGCTTCAAGCGAGGCCAGTCCTCGTTTTGTTGAACCTTGCTATTGCCTTGAAAGTTTACGACCAGGTTCTGCTTGGCTGACTCCTGAATGACGAGCGTTTCAGTCCCGCCGCTTTTTACAGAGGCAGCGCATCCGCTCAACATCAAAACAGCTGCAGCGCAGGACAGCGTAATCGAAAGCTTGAATGTGCTCATTGAATTTCCATATCCACAAAATCGGTTGAGAGAGGCGTTAAATATCCCGCCGAGCCA
Source organism: Pseudomonas sp. NFACC05-1 (assembly GCF_900100135.1). Classification (NCBI taxonomy): domain Bacteria; kingdom Pseudomonadati; phylum Pseudomonadota; class Gammaproteobacteria; order Pseudomonadales; family Pseudomonadaceae; genus Pseudomonas; species Pseudomonas sp. NFACC05-1. The sequence continues at coordinate 21,890 of NZ_FMTR01000014.1, forward strand.
GATGGGCCCGCAGGCTGGACGCGCAGAATTTAGCACCAATACTTCGCTGCTACGAGGCAAGGACGAGACGCAGTGAGCATCAGGATTTCCCGCAGGACTAACCCCGGCGCTGCTGGGTCACGTGGACGAGAAGATGACTGGCCGGCTAGTGGCAAGGGTACTCAGCTTGTAGCGCAAGCATTGTTATCGACACCGCATTACTCTTCAGCTTGTCAGGGTGGTTTTCCAAGAATCTAACGACAGTCTTTACGCCCATGCTCTCAACGTAGTCGGCAGGTAAACACAGTTTGGCATGATCATTTTTCATCCACCCATTGAGGTTTTGCAGCGTTCCACGGACCCCATTCACCACGCCCACACAGTAGCCCATAGCCGCTACATCAGCGTCTGCTGTTAACAGTTTTCCATCCCAGAAGCTAAGCAGGCCCTTACAGCCGTTTAAAAACTTCAGTCCCTCCCCACCATCTTCAGCATTGACCGTACCACTTGCCAACATCCCAACCAGTACAATCACTGCCGCTAACTCTACCTTCATGGTGACTCTCTCAATGTGCGATTCACAGTCCTGGGGAACCGGGGGGACAGCCGACAATCTTGAGTTCACTTGTAATCGGCCCGTTTGATATCGTGGTCTGCCCCTTTCCCCCTACTTGAGTGAAACCAGGGGCACGAGACTGTGGACAGACCACGATCTTGAGTTCGCCTGTAATCAGCCCACCTCATTACCGGTACGCTTACCGGGCCTGCGGTCGAGACTAAAGATGACATTGGCTCTACCGACACAGTGGAAAACCGAACATCGAACAGCCCCGCTTTTCAAACGTACAACTCATGCGAAATGGTGTGTGTGTTTCGGCTCAGGAACGTCTTTTACGCCACTATGGAAGAGTACTCAGTGAAGAAGCTTTACCCCTTGATTTTCGCGGCCCTGTCTTGGGGCGCTCATGCAATGCAAGCATCAGATCCTGCGGTCGGTTCATCGGTGAAAGTCGACCACACGGTTCTACTAGGTGCCTGGGCAATGGCGCCCCTACGCAACGGCATCGCCAACGTAGCGGAATATCTACCAGATGGAACAGTGGCATTGCATTCATTCAACTGCACCGAGCCAAACGTCCCAGGGGAGGTTGAAGTATCCAAGTACACCCTTGCTCATGACGGTAAGTCGATCCATATCGAGTCGCCGAACGATACCTTCGATCTTGAGGTTCTTTCGCTGACGCCGACTGCCATGCGCCTGAGCATGACGCTGTCAGGCTACCCCCTGATCTTTAGCTATCAGAAGGTGCAAAAAATCGCCCCATTGTGCGCTTCGTACGTAGTAGACACTGCAGAAGAAGCCAGGAAGTCTCCGTACCAAGTGAAGGATTTCGTTCCCGCGCCTACTGTACCTCCACACACCGACCTGAACCGATACATCGGCCAGTGGGCAAATGAGCAAGGGGATGTCCAGCTTGAGGTCCGTATGGACAAAGGCGGCGACGCATATCTCTATCAATCAAACAGCGAGAACTGGGTCTACCTGTTCAACGGTGTTAGTTGGAAAAGCGACGGTCTTCACTTTACCGCCTTCGCCTACAGCAATAAGCCCGACCTCTATGACCACCCCTATCATAAGTCCAAGACACCGAACGTGATTGCTATCAACGAAGACGGGACGCTTAAGCAAATAACGTTCATCAAAGGAACCCACCGCTTCGAGTCCACGCTTATCCGTAAAAGCGACAAGTAAGGCCGAAGAAGCTGGGGGCAGACCACGGTTTTGAGTTCGCTCAAGATCGTAATCTGTTCCCATTTTCTTCCTCACCCCGCCACCCGGATTGAAGATACTGGGGACGACCAGCATCAGCATCTTGACTTCCAGTATCCAACTGGATACGGCCCACTCATGAATTATCTCATCCAGCAAACGCAGACGTTCACTGCTTGGCATTCATCGGTCCGTGATCTGCGAACAAAAATCGCTATCGCCCGCCGCATTGATCGCGCCGCAGCAGGAACCTGGGCGATGTGAAACCTGTCGGTGATGGTATTTCAGAGTTGCGTGTGGATGTAGGCGCTGGCTACCGGGTCTATTTCACCATGCGCGGTGGAGTGGTCATCGTGCTACTGGCGGGTGGTGACAAGTCTTCACAGAGTGCTGATATCCGGCGAGCGAAGAAATTGGCAAAGGAGATTTGAACATGAGCCAACACCTGACGACATTTGACATGGCGGCACTACTCGATAGCGACGAAGCCATCAGTGAATACCTTTCCCAAGTGCTGGCTGACGGTGATAGCGAGGAGTTTCTCCGAGCGATCGGCTATGTCGCCAAGGCCCGCGGCATGGCGCAGATCGCCAAGGACTCTGGCATGGGGCGAGAAAGCTTGTACAAGGCGTTCGCACCCGGATCAAAGCCGAGATTCGATACCGTACTCAAGGTCATTCATGCGCTAGGCATTGATCTTCATGCGCAGCCTGGGCATGCAGCTAATCATTCACCTGCCTGACGAACGGATTAGACACCGGGACAAACCACGATTTTGAGTTCGCTTGTAAAATTGGCCGGTCTCATAATCGTAGTCTGTCCCTGTTCTCCGCTTATGAAACGGGCGGCTTATAAGTCGCCCGTCTTCATTATTCCGCCGCCTGCGCCCGCAATCGTCTTCCAATCACATCCATGACATCACAACCATCGCGTAACGATGTGGTCAGCAATTTACAAAAATCAGTCAGCACCACAGTGTCTGAGCTGATGTCCGAGCGAAACGCGATATTTTCCAAGACTTGGGTCACCGTGCGGATGCGGTAATCGGCGGTTTCGAAAAGGACGTCTAGAGGCGCTTCGGTGTCGATGAGCAGGGTTGCGGGGATGCAGTCGATGCCGGTGATGGGCATGTATCGGGTCATGAGCAGTACCTTCATTCAATTGATTTAGGAGCAGGAGCTTCTGCGCTTCATTCAATCGAGTCGCCAAACCCGAATCGCCATCTGTGCGACACAAAGACAATAAGTTGCATACCCAAATGCTGCAATGCGCTCGTTTCCGAGGTTTGTGTAGGAATTTGCGTCAATGCCTCTCGCAACGCTCGTTTGAACCCTCATAACAGCGCTGCCGCGAGTTCTAAAGATAATTATCTTCTGGTGTGATGCTTCGCTTAGCTCTTGAAAAGCTCATTGCACCGGGTACACCACCCTTCAGCTGCGCTCCGGTTCATTGGAAAACGGAAGGGAGGATGACTTGTATCGGCAACCGTCAAAACCAGTGAGAATTTTATGAATTTACGCCGAAGCTCGTCGATAGGAACGCTCATGCCTGCCCCATCGACTATTTGCAGAACCCCGCCCGACACCCGGCTGTCAATCCGTAGCCACTCAAACTGCCAGCCTGTCACCCACGTGAAGTCTCGAATTTGATAGTCGCCGGTGGCGCTTTGGCATTGAGCGAGTTTCTTGTTGGGGAGGTCGAAGACAAAAAATAGGGGGCTTGGATAGCCGAGCAGCCGAGTGTCGTCAAGGTTCAGACTTTCTTTCAGGTTGATGGAGGCTACAAGTGCTTTTGCTCGTCGCTTGCGCCGTATCAAGTGCCATATGGCGAGAAAAAAAATAAAAAAAGAAGCCAGAAAGAGCTGACGTCCTTCGACTGTAAGCTTATCGGGCCAAAACACTATCATGCCCCACAAGAGTCCTATCGTCACAAGCCCCGATAACCAAGCGGCGGGGATCACTATACTGTTAGCGAGGCTAGCTCCGAGCGTCCTCAAACAGCGTGTCATAACTGTATCCAATATCATTTATAGAAGAGCTCGTAGACTATCACTTACAGGGCGCTAACTTATAGGACTTGGCCCGCAAGGCGCGGGTACCAAAATAAATCTGAGAATTTTTTCATCCTTTTTTCCTTTCTCATTCGACTTGACCAGCAAACGAAGCAGTGAGCACCGGCAGAGAACGGCCAGAAGTGAACGCCTGACATGCCCCCCCGACCTTCACATCGCCTTGGAAGCGATCGCACGTGCCAACCCAAAACGTGCCTTGAGCAAACGCGGCTAGGCGCGTTCACGGCGCTATAGTCGACTCTATTGCCGACCGTACTTCCAGGAGCCTTTTCCAAGTGTCTGACATGTCGACCAACTTCGCTTACGCAAAACGCTTCAACGCCGTCCTCGCCTACATTAATGAGAATCTCGAAGGTGATCTGTCGGTGAATACGTTGAGCCATGTGGCGAACTTTTCGGCATTTCACTTCCATCGACAATTCACCGCGTTCGTAGGCGTGCCTGTTTCACGTTATGTGCAACTGATGCGATTACGACGCGCGGCGCATCGCCTAGCCGCGGTTGCTGATCACTCGGTACTGGAGGCCGCACTCGGTGCCGGCTTTGAAAGTCCGGAGGCATTTTGCAGGGCGTTCAGGCGGGCGTTCGGTATGACGCCGAGTGCGTTCAGGAAAGAGCCGAACTGGCAGGTCTGGAATGCGGTGTTCTCAATCCCTCATTTTTCCAGGACTATCATCATGCAAATACGAATCGTGCAATTCCCTGAAGTCAGGGTCGCAGCATTTGAACACTGCGGGCCCGCCGGGCTCGTCAATGAGAGCGTGCGTAAGTTCATCGAGTGGCGTAAGCAGAGCGGACAGTCGCCGGTGGCGTCGAGTCGCAGCTTTGGCATTCCCTATGGCAACCCCGACACGACACCTGCGCAAGCATTCCGCTTCGCAATCTGCGGCGAGATTCACGAGGCCGTGGCGCCGAATGAGTTCGGCGTGCGCGAAATCGTCATTCCCGGCGGTCGCTGTGTCGTGGTGCGACATGAGGGGTCACCGGATCACATCGGCGAAACGATCTATCCGATTTACCGCGATTGGCTTCCTGGCAGTGGAGAGGAACTTCGTGACCAGCCGCTGTTCTTCCATTACTTGAGCATCTATCCCGAGACACCGCAGGATCACTGGCAAACTGATGTGTATGTTCCGCTGCAATAGCGGAGCAAGCAGTTTTCGACCCTGAACTGACGTCGATGAATGTCCGTTCAGGGTTGTGGATTCAACCGGTCGACGCAACACAGCTGAGAGGCACCCGCTTACATCCATCAACTGCAAACAGCTGGTCTGCGCGATGCTCGTTTTGCTCGTCAGTTCATCCAGGTAGCTGTGCCTGTGCCGAGATCAGTAGGGTCCATCGTCCTTTCAGAATAAAAGTGGCCTGCATGGCCCGGGCACTGCTCGAACCAAACAACACACAAGTGTTGTATTAACACAGAAATGTTGTAGAGTGGACTCATCCAAGCAACCAAGCAAAGTGATGAAGCTCAGCGAGCTCAGACGATGGTTGAAGACCCAAAGGATGGCCTTCGAAGCAGGCAAAGGAAGCCACTTCAAAGTCCTCCCACGGCAACAAGGCTACCTCGCGGATCACAGTTCCAAGGAAAAGCCGGAACCGACCGGTAAGGCGATCATTAAACAACTGGGCTCTGAAGAGCCCTTTCACCACGCCTGAGCACTGGACTTCACCTCCAAGGAGTGACGATGTACGACTATCCAATCCGATTCGAACAGGACGTTAGCGCCCCAGGCGTTGCCGTGTTCTGCCGCGACCTGCCAGAGCTGAACAGCTACGGCGATGATCGGAAGCACGCTATCCGCGAAGCCTTGGACGGGATTGAATCCACCCTCTCCATCTACGTCGATGAGCGCCGCTCGATTCCGCCGGCGTCCGCCCCGCTGGAAGGCGAACACGTTGTTCATCTACCTGCGGTGACCGTGGCGAAGATCGCGCTTTGGAACACCATGATGGAGCGAGATATGCGAAAGGCCGACTTGTGCCGACTGCTCGGTGTGCATCAGGCCCAAGGCGATCGCTTGGTCGACTTTCTTCACACCTCCAAAATGGATCAGGTCGAGCGCGCCCTGGATGCACTTGAACTCTACGTTGATGTCAAGGTAATGAGCCAGAACCCAACCAAATTGTTGATTCGCCAAATTCAAGAGCCGACGGCCACCCGTTACCTCGTGCATCTTGCAAATAAAGGCTTGGATGAATTGAGCCTGCCAATTGGACTGGCACAGGAGTACGCCGCCGTTCCACCAAAGCTCGCAACCGTAGTTCTAGACGATGACGACGATAAGTTCTGGTGGCTCAGTGAAAGTTCTGAACGCCTCAGCAACTTTGGCTGGGACGCTTTTAGCCTTGCGAGACTGAAACATGAAGACCTGGGCCCTACTCATGACGAGGATTTGAAGCAACAAAAAACCCAGCGTGGCTGAAAACGAAAAGGCCCCGATTACTGTAGAGGCGCCTATGCCTCTCGTTATCCGCCGCAACGCAAAAGCCCCGATCCAAGTCGGGGCTTTTTCGTTTCTGCCAGACGCAAAACCCGCTCAATGGCGGGCTGTGCCTATCAGTTTTTGCAGACCACCTGCGGAGGCGCAGCAGGCGTCAGCTTTTGGGGGATCACAATCGAAGTGCCAGGCAAAGTGGTAACTTCAAGAACCGCCAACATGCAAATAAGCGCTGGCTCGCCATCTTTGCTTGGTCTGCCATCCACCCCTACCACTGCTTCGTAGTCTTTCCCGGGTTCCAGCTTGTAAACGAGCGCCTGGCCACCACAGGTCCGGTAAGAGCTGCCGCTGCCCGCAATGGTCGCGCCCCGGGTTGCAATTTGGAATGGCAGATCCGTCCTGACGCGATACTCGGTCACGACCTCTTTGTAAGCCCCTTCCCCCATCCGAATTGCAGGGACGTACTGGATAAGACTGGGCCAAACTCTTTTCGGTATGCCAATGCTCGCCGACTTCAGGGGATACTGCGGGTAGTTGATGCTCGCCGTACCGTCCTGCCCGAAACGTCCGGCCTCTGCCATCTTATGCCGGGTAGCAGGAGCACAACTGCCGACGATGCTATCTCCATACACATCGGAGTTCGTGATAACGCGAACACGCGCCACGCCCTCTGATTGAGCAGGCTCTTCGTATGGAACTGAAGGTATTCCAGAGCAACCAGCAAGTGCTAAAGCAAGAAAAGTTATGGAAGTGACAACCCGCATGACCATGTCCTTATGTGTACGCCAACAAAAAAGGGCCCACCTTTCGGTGGGCCCTTCTAGACCGCCCAGCAGAGCGGATTTTGTTTGGTAGGCGCGATTGGACTCGAACCAACGACCCCCACCATGTCAAGGTGACCGAGACGCAACTGTAACCTTTTGATTTTAAAAATAAAACATACGATTTAAGACCTTATCAAATTCGTCAAATCAGCCTATAAGAATCAACAACTTAGCGTTGGATATTCCTACAGTACCTCGCCCCCCCCCTCCGGCGTCCTGCCGACCGCTCACAACCCAAACTCCTACAGCTCGTCGCCTCGCCCTCGCCCGAATTGTCGCGCCTCAATTACTGTACATCCAAACAGTAATTGAGGCGTTACCCGTGGGCCCGTTAGAAATCGAAGACACCAGCGACTGGCTGGGCTGTCCCACTCCGCTGGAGATGTACAAGCACTCCTGCCACATGCTGGAGAACGAGGTGCAGGAGTTGACCAGCCAGCTACGCAAGGCTCGCCAGGACATCTTCGGGCTTGTGGAGATGTATGCGACCGAGGCCAAGGAGTGCGCCAGGCTTCGGGCTGAACTTGATAAGGCAAAATGGGCGTGGAATTCCGAACACCTTCGATATGTCGAACTGATGAACAGGTCTAATGGTGAGCGCGTGGCGAACAGCACGCTTATCGCCGAGCTGCATCGCCGGCTCAAGGTTTATGAAGGGGATAGGCTTCCCGATGACATAATCCCGAGCCCCCACCCAAGGTGACAGAAAGGGTCAGGCAGCATGTGCGGAAGGGTCTCGCAATACACAGGCATCCACGACTTCGTGGCGGCGCTGAGCATGCCCAATGCCCTGGTCAACTCTGCCGGTGACCTACCCCTGGAGAAGTACAACGGCGCGCCATCGAGTCAGCTCGCCCTGTTTCACCAGGAAGGCGATGTGCTGCATGCCGACATGGTTCGCTGGGGCTGGCGACCAGCCTGGGCCAAAGACCGGGCAGCGCCAATCAATGCCCGGGTCGAGAAAGTCGCCCACGGCCCCTTCTACCGGTTGATCTGGCCGAACCGCGCCGTCACGCCGATAAACAACTGGTTCGAGTGGGTCGATGAGGGTGGGCCGAAGAAACAGCCCTACCTGATCCGCCGGCGGGACCAGGCCCCGGTCCTCTGCGCAGCCATCGGCCAATTCCCCGTCGGTGGTCGTCAGCCAAGCGAGCATGACGGATTCGTCATCATCACCGCCGACAGCCAGGGCGGCATGATCGACATCCACGACCGCCGCCCCGTGGTGCTGAATGCCGAACTTGCCCGGGAATGGCTGGACCCGGACACGCCCAAGGAGCGGGCCGAACAAATGGTCCTGCAGCAGGGCGAGCCGGCCGAGGTCTTCGAGTGGTTCAAGGTGGACAAGGCCGTCGGCAACGTGCGCAACCAGGGCCCCGATCTGATCCGCCCTATTGCTGACTCAATCCCCTGACATACGCCTGGCATGCCCGCAACGCAATCAGCCCCCGGTCGCCGGTGTCGGTGATGGCGACAATTCTTTGAGCATGCGCTGGGTCAAGTTGGGCTCGACGGGCTCCATGAACCACGCCGACGGCGCCGGCGGTGGCAGGCACTGCATTGCAACTGGCTGGATCCTCGAGGAGGACTGACAGCCGCAAATCAGCAGTGGCAATGCGATCGCGCAGGCGGTCTTGAGTGGTTTGAGCATCGCTCAGTTCCTTGTAGTGGGTTTGTTCGCTGGCCGAAAGCCGCTGTTCCAGGCTCAGGCGCTTGTCCTGCTCGACTCGGGCCTGAGTGACTGCGGCACTGCTGATTGCTGACAGGTCGGCCTGGTGCAAGCCGGCCTGCTCTGCCAACTTCTTGCCCATTCGCCATTCCTGCACCTGCCAGGTCGCTCCCGCGGCGCCGGCCATCAGCGTCAGGACCAGCAACAACAACCCGACCATCCTCTGCACCGGGGTCATGCCAGCGCCCGCCGCACGCCTTCAGCCAGCACCGCGTCAGGGTAGGCATACCCTGCGTTCTCATGATGGATGATCGCTTTGACGAAACCAGCCATGACCGCCGGCTGACTGAGGTCCACCTCGGCGCCCGGCCTGGTGCCGGTGTTCGCCTCGACGGCGCGCACGTAGGCGGTCGTGTCGTTCTCCGCCGCCGGCGCCCAGCGGCTGATGATCGCCTTCACCGTCTTGAGACCATGCTTGCGCTGGTAGGTCAGCAACACCTTGCCCAGGGCGCGGATACCGTTCTCCGGCGTATCGAACCGGGCAAAGCGCTTCTCGATCGCAGGGTCTGGCTTGAGCTGGCCCTGCCACTGGTTGGCCGGGTTGTAATCGATGTTGCCGGGGTTGCGGTTGCGCACCCCTCGGGTTTCGGTGGAAGGCATGGTTTTCTCCAGGCAAAAAAAATCCCGCTCAATAGCGGGTTGCGTTGTTCAGCGTTGATCAGGTTGCTGGGGCGGTAACCAGCATTGGCGCGGCGATGATCTCGGGGATAGGCGGCTCTACCGGCCACACTGGAGCCTGGTACCAAGTTGGCTGAACCGTGACCTTGCCGAGGGCGAACTTGTAGGTCTTCCAGGACTTCAGGATCAGCAGCAGTGCGGCCTGCTCTGCCTCGTCTTCCTCGGCTGCCTCGCCGATGTCGATGCCGAAACCGATCGTGTCAATTCGATCTTGGATGCGGGCGATCTGGCTCACGGCGGTGGCATTGCGGGTGGACAGCGCCGATTTCGCGGCAGTCAGTTGAGCGGCAGCGGCAGCCTCGTCCTTCATGGCCTTGGTGATCAGTTGGGACCAGTCAATGTTCACTGGGCGTCCTCCTGCATTGGTGCTGATACTTGCATCGGCAAGGGTCCCGGCAATGCCACCGGGCCATTTGGTACGTTTTCCAGCGGAGCCGGGAATGCCTGCTCTTGGCTGTAGTTCCATGGATTTGGGAAAAGAAGAGTGAGTACCAGCTCACCTTCGATGCGATCCACCGGGCCGGCAAACCAAATGGACGCAATAGCTTCGCGAGGCAATGTGTCGCCATCGCCTATCGGAGAGAGATCGAAGTCTTCTCCATTGATAGTAAGGACATCCCCGGACTTGATAACCTCAAGCACATCGTCCCGCCGTTGCGGGCTCAACAATATTCTCATCAGTACCACCTGCCTACGAAGTTGAAGTACAAGATGTAGTTCTGGGTGACGCTAAAATTGGTTCGGAACTGCGCGTCCGCAACCGAAGCCATGCCCGACTGGAGTTTGTTCGTGTTGTAGACGTTAGTACTGGAGGGCGACCTCACAGAAACGCTAGGCACTCCCGTGTTTAAGGCGGCGCACGGGTAGGGGAGCGTCCACGTCGTGATCAGGTCCACGTTAGCCGTGTGAGAGAGGGCAGTGACAGCGGCCAGCCAACAATGCAGTGTGCCGTCCGCGTACCTAACATACTCTCCGTTCACGTTCGAGCCGCGCTCAATGATTGCGCCTGTAGGAACCCCACCCGATTGGGATACGGTGCCGACGATATCGGCGACAGAAGCAGACTTCAAACCAAGTCCAGTTCGCGCGGTCGCCAAGGTTGTCCCGCCTGTCCCACCTCTTGCAACCGGAACAACGTTATCCGTTGATACCGCCCCAAGCCCGAGCCCCGCACGCGCTTCTGCCTGCGTTGTGCCTCCGGTGCCCCCCTTGCTTACCGGCAGCACGTCATAGTTACCGGTGGTTTTGAGCGCGGCAAGCTGGGCGCCGTAAGTGTTGACGATGGCACGCAAAGCATCAGCCGAATCCTTGACGTAGCCCTGCATGGGAGCCAATGCGTAGCTGCCGCCAGACGCGGTTGCGCCAATGTATGGAGGGTCGATGGAGATCGCAGTGTTGCTCGCCACGTTGGTGACTTCGTACCAGCGACCATCGGGGCCGCGGAACGCATCGCCAACCCGTGAGTTCACGATGAACGCTGTGCCAGTGCCTGTTACGGCATTGGAATTCAGGACGACAGAAACCGTCCCAGTTTTATACCAGGGCATAAGAAGTTGTCCTTTAGAGTTTGGCGAATACTGCGGGCAGGAAGAAGGCTATTGGATTATAACCTGGAGGGCCAATTACTATCGCATAAAGATTACCCCCCGAAAAATCCCACCAGCAATACAGTTGTCTATCGTAGGGCTCATATGCGAGCATCGGCATGCTGAAAGTATTTATCAGCATATATTCACCAACCGGAAAATTGAATGCAACCCGATAATAGTTCCGCGACTGCCCTTGATCAGTGGAATCGTTTTTAACGTAAGTCCAATTCTGGAATGCTCTGGTAAACCTGGCATAAGGTGTTCCGCTATCGAACAACAACTTCGAACTACCATCCCATAATCGCATTCCGTAAGAAGCCAGGGCAGTTGCAGAAAATCCACAGGCAAAATAAGAGCCGTTCGGCTGTAGTGTGAGTGCGTTGTATGCCCTGACATAGAATCCCGTCCAAGCGCCCGGCGATCCAATCACCCGCATCAAACACAACCCTGCGATACCAGTGCTTCCCGCGGGACGTACAAAAACAAGCGGCGGCTCTTGGCTAGTAATTGTACGTGGAAATGATGTGACCGATCCAAGTCCAGACTCTTGAGTTGGATGATAAGTCCCTTTCGCCAATACAACGAGTCTTGTGAATTCGGAATCTACGGTCACAACATTGCTGTCATTGGTAAACTCTAATCCATATGACATTATGAGAACCTTATTACAATTAGACGCATAGTTGAACTAGTTGTGCTGCTATACTGTTCATAGGGTGAACCCCTTATATAGCTATAGACCCTAACTGCGCCTGAGATAACCTCAGTTTCAAGTTGTCTGTCTACAGCATCGTTCCATGCCCCGATTGGGACGACGAACGCCGCCCCGTTCGTCGTGGTTAAACCGGGTACTGAGATTGTCTGGTAAGTCTTGGCGTTACTTCCAGTGACTACACCGCTATAAACAACCCGCATCGTGAACGACGAAGGATCGAGAATTACGTTTCCATTCTCGTCTCGGATTTCCAACCCATAAGTCATGCTGAGAGATCTCCAAGTTGCACCCGCTTGACGCCGTTCTCGTCGTAGACCTTGATTGCACGGTTGGTCATGGTCAGGCGACCACCACCCGGGGCCGGTCCGTTGAACTCCAGATTCCCGGCCTTATCCAGGCGCCAGCCCTGCGAGCCGGCAACATAGTTGTCTGATTGCAGGTACTGGCCGATCTTCAGCATCGTGATGCTGCCGTCCTGGATGAAGGCCGAGTTCATGAACACCTGGCCGCCCTGAACCGCGAACGGAACCGAGATGGCGCCGCCGGCGATGGTGTTGACGATGGCGAATCGGTCAGCACTGACCAAGAACTGGCTTTGTAGGCCGGCAGCGGTGTTCTCGATGCCAAGGCCAATGCCTGCGGCAACGTACTTGCCGTCGGCGGTCAGCTGCATCTTCACCGACCACATGGTGTTCAGCTTGCCGCTGGTATCCGCGTAGGCCGTGGCCGTCTGCTGAATGGCTGCGGTATTCGAGCCGACCGTTGCAGTCAGCTGGTCGATCTTCGTCGAGGTCGCCGAGTCGTTCGTGGCCACCACCTGCTCGAGCGTGGTGAGGTTCGCCGCGTTCTGACCAATCTGGGCATCAAAGGTTGTCAGCCTGGTGGCTGTCGCCTCATTCTCGGAAGCCCGAACGCTGGTTTCCTGAGCGATTGCCGCAGTGCTGGTCCACCCCTTGAGGGCATCGGCCAGCTCACCTTCCCCATTGTCATCGCGGTACGACGCCCGCAACGCCTCAAAGGCTGTGGCCTGGGCCGTGACAACACCGTCGATCTCGGTGATATCAGCGGTATTGGTCGCTACCTGCTGAGCCAGGCCGTTGGCCGTCTCTACCGACTGGCCTACATCCAGCCAGTAGGTGGTGTTCGGCGGTGCCGTGTTGATCGGTACCGGTCCTAGAGCCTGGTACAAGCGCTGTCCCTGGCGAACGATGTCGTTTTTGACATAGGTCTTGGCGGGGTCGTAGAGCAGGATGTCGTCGAGCGCATCGATCTGGGCCTGGAGGCCTGGAATCTTGTCGATTTCACCCCTCAGCTCTTCGCTGAGTTCGGTTTCTCCAATCTGCCCGGCGATCAGGTCGAGGATTGGCCCAGCCTCCGAACTGGCCTGGCCCAGCACACCATTGCCGACTGGGTACCACGGCCCAATGTTCCCGGTGCGGTCCACCAGGCGCGCCCAGAAGAAGAACGACGCACCAGCCAACAGGCTTTGCAAGCTGTAGTCGCTCTGAGGGTAAGCCAGGTCGGCCAGCTTGGTGGCGTTCTCCAGGGCGTTGGCTGGGCCGTACCAGATCTCTGTCCGCTGGGTATCCTCGGCGCCAGCGGGGAATCCCCACTTGAGGCCGATGCCGAACAGCAGCGACGTTGCCGTCAGGAACGAAACCGCCGGCGGCAGCCCGGTCTTCCCTTCCAGGTCGGTCAGTGCCGAGGTGGTCGGGATGGAGGAAACGTTCATGGCGCTGACGGCTCGCACCCGAGCCATATATTGCCCGGAGTAGATGCCGCGAACGTCCACCAGCAGCTCGCCAGTCCGCGGCACCTTGATCCACTCCCTGGCGCCCCAACGCCATTCGACGTCATAACCTACAGCACCTGGTGCCGCATCCCAGGCGATAGTCATGGCCGTGACAGCGATGCCCTGCTCGATGACCACGTGCTGGCTGATCAGCACCCGGGCCGGCGCGTCCTGCGTGCCGACTGGAATACCCGTGATAGGCCGAGGGTCAACCACGGCGCCGTTGTCGATGAAGTCGAATTTGCTCGGCTCGTGCTGGATAACCTCCAGTTGATACTGGTGCCACTCCGGCCGCGTGACGTTGCGAACGTAGAACTGCATGACCTTCAGATCGTCGAAGTCGATCACCCAGCCGCACTCAGGCTCGGGCACTTCGCTATAGTTCGCCGCCACGGTTACGGCCCGGCCAGCCACCGAGCTGATGACTCGGGCCTCAGACTTGCCGCTGGGCAGGTTGAGGTATAGGCGCGCGCCGGTCGGGATGGTCACGTCACGGTCGAGCGTCACGACCTTGCCGGCGACAGACGAGACACGCCCACCATTCGCCCGGCCGGCAAGCATCGGATCGCCCACGGCAATGATCTGTCCGGGCTTTGGGATTCCACCGTCCAGGCCGACCCGGAACGTAGCACCCCGGGTTTGCAACTGCTCGGTCATCAGTGCCCACTGGCCGGCACGTTGAGCCTGGCCCAGGGAGGTGCAGCCGAACGCCTCGACGCTCAGCTCACGCACGGAGCCAAGCTCGCTCAGCGCCTCGTTGTCGAAAACCGGCTCCTTGTCGGTCTCGTAACCCTGGTCCGGGTTGTCCCAGGCCACCATCGCGGCCGTATGGCGGTCGCGCCAGCGGGTGCCGTCGTACTTGATGGCGCCATTGTTGAGGATCTGCGATGGGCTGTAGCTGAATGCTGGGTCGCCAGGCATGTCTGCGTTGACGACGATCTGGCTGCCGTCCCAGTAGGCCATGCCGTGGAAGATCGACGCCAGGTCCTGCAGCACTGCGTAGGCCTCGGCCTGCTTCTGGAAATACAGGTTGCAGGTGAACCGCGGCTCCTGGCCGCCTTTCCCATCCGGGACCATCTGGTCGCAGTACTGCGCGATTCGATACAGGGACCAACGGTCCACCATGGTCGCGTCGATGCGCTCGCCCAGGCCGTAGTACGGGTGCAGCACCAAGTCATAGAAAACCCAGGCGGGATTATTGGTGTACGCCTCCTTGAAGGTGCCGTCCCAGATCCCGCCGCTGGTACCGGCGCCAGCAGTGGCATAGGTCCGGGTTTCCGGGTTGTAGTTGGTTGGGACACGCACGATGCGTCCGCGCATCAACACGGCAATCTTGGCGATATCGCCGCCGAACTGCTGGGCGTCGTACTCGACGCAGCCTACCGACGTCAGCGGGTACTCCTGGTCGCTGTCGACTAGCTCGGCCACTGCTTCGACGAACATGCTGTCCTGTACCAGCGAACTGTTGGCCTCGGGCGTCAGGCGTCGGGCGCGGATCGTCCACTGGTTGCCATCAGGTAACTCGATTCGGTGAGAACGTTCATACTTCGTGACGTTCTTGCGGTCGACAAACGACGTCAGCACCGTGAAGTAGGGACCGTTGTCGGTCGAGACATCCACGGCGTACTCAATCCGGACGCCGTTGATGTTGCCGCTCGCGTCCTGGCGCTGCAGCGTGGGCCAACTGAAGCGCAAGCGGGCCGCATCGATCATTGAGTTGTTGATGCTGTGCAGCCATGGAGTGTTGGTGCGCAGCTCCTGGCCAACGGCAATTTCGTTGCTCGACTCAGTGACGCCCGTCAGGCGCTCTTGGTTCAGCTCGCCGGAACGGAACTGCCATTTCACGCCTGGATAGTTGATAGTGCCGTCCTGGGCCTGAATAGGGGTTCCGTCGAGACGCACGGAGCGCAGCCCATCAACTGGACCCGCGATGGGGCCCCAACTCCAGATGTAGACCAACCTGGCCGTGGCCAGGGATGGAACGCTATTGGAAGCGATGCTAGGTTGCTTCGGTTTCGATTGGCCGCCCTTTGCCCCCCTGACAGCCCTGGCCTTCTTCGCAACTGCGCTCATGCGCTCCTCCAAAAATGCAAAAACCCGCCGAAGCGGGTTGGGTGTTTCCGAAAAATCAGATGTTGTCCTGGGTGTAGATCCCCCCGGATTCGACGGCGCCGCCGATCTCCCGCTCCCCATAAAGCAGGGGGTATGGGTTGCCCTGGGCGATGGTCGTCACGGCAGAACCGAAGCCATAACTTGGGTTGTTGCCGTCTTCGTTCTTGTCCGCCGTGTTGGCTTTCGTGGTGGGTGACAGCATCTGCACCACGCCGCCCATCACGACGCCAGCGCCGGCGACGAGCAAGCCCATGCCAAGGCCGGTGGTCGTGCCGCCGGTGAAGAGGCCGGCCACGATCAGCGCCACTCCCAGAATCGTCTGGAAGATGCCCGCCGACTTGCTGCCCTGGATGATGGGCATGATGCGGATGACCTCGGCACCGGCGCCTTTGAGGTCCAGCTCCTGCTCGCCAATGTTGCGTTCATCGATAAACACCGCGAACACCAGGCCCCGTTCCTCGGAGGTGCGCAGGAATTTCTCGAAGCCAGGCTTCATCACACACAGCGCGTTCATCGCATCCCGGAACCCGTGCAGGTCCAGCCGGTACTGACGGCCGAAGCGCTTACCCAGCACGCCGCCCAGCTTGATCGTTGTCATTGTCATGGCCGGTAATCCTTGTGGCGCAAGATCAATTTCACCCGGTTCGCCATCGACCAGCCGTAGACCTCCCGGGCAGCCAGGCGCCCGGGCATGTGGTGGTAGATGAACGGACCAGATCCGCCCAAGGCTGGGGCCGCTTCGCTGGTTATCGAAGGGTCATCGCCCAGGTAGATGGCAGCGTGGTTCGGATGGAAGCACGGCCGGCCAGGGGTCGGCACCTGAAGCACCAGCATGTCGCCGCGCTGCGCCGTCTCTACCTGGTAGAAACCGGTGGCCTTGAAGTTGTCCTCATACAGGCTTGGGCCGGTCTCATCCTCCCACCACAGATCCTGGCGTTCGAAGTTCGGCAGCTGCAGGCCGGCCTCGCGGGCGTACCAATCGCGGCAAGCGCCCCAGCAGTCCAGCAGGCCGTGGGAGAAGTCCCGGCCAAGCAGCGGCGCCTGGAAGCCCGTCGGCTTGAACCATGCGAACTCACCGCCCGGCCAACAAACGATGCCCCAGGGCAACTCATGCAGTTCACAGCTCACCCGATCGGCCATGCTCGGCGTGGGCGCCTTGTCCGGGTGACTGTGGATGATCGCCAGCACTTCGCCCAGGTCCTCGGCCGCGGCCTGGTCCCGCTCATCGATCTGGAAGTTCTCCCGCTCCGACTTTGCCCGGTTGGCACACGGCACGTACTGGCGGCCGGCATCGGACTTGATCAGCAAGCCGCACGCTTCGCCCGGGTAGGCACGCTCCGCATGGGCGCGGATCTCGTCCTGCAATTTTTGATTGATGCGCATGGTTACCTCGAACTTGCGATAAGGCTGGCGCCCATGGAGCCGCCAAACCGCCGCGTATTCGCCCGGAGCTTGCAGCTGCTCCACCACCCGCCGCACTGGTCCAGGGCCGGGTTATCGGTGGGCTCATTCTTCTTGGTGAACATCGCTGTGCCGGTGTAGGTACAAGCCTCGCCCCGATACCCACCGCGGCACGCCCACCTGCAGAGCTTGGTGATCTGCTGGGACGGCAGCATCTGCCCCTCCATGTCGGTGGGGCTGGACATCGAGAACGTCACCGAGTCGAAGCTTTCTTCAGTCTTCTGCTCGATGTACCAGAGGTTTCGCCTACTCTGGTTGCTGGCGGTGGGGTTTCCATCCGGGAAGTTCGCCGCATCCAGGTAGTGCCGGAAGGTTTCAATGACGGTGCACTTTGCCCCGGCCAGGTCGCGGAACTGCAAGCACAGCGCAGTGATCGCCCCGCGCACGCCGCCGAGTTCGTTGGCGATTTGCAGCGTTGGGGATGCCGGCCGGCCATCGCCGCGGATGTCGAAACCCTTCGCCGTGATCTGGATCGGGGAATACAGCTGCCCCTGCCAGATGATGTCGCCCTCCTGGGCATGGCCGTGGAACCGCCATAGGTTCGCACCCAGGCGCGTGGCGTCGAGCTCGAATAACCGGATCTGGTTGCCCGGCTCGAGCTTTTGGATATCGCTGTTGTAATTCATGGGGCTCCAGAAACAACAAAGCCCGCACTTGGCGGGGTCGGTGGTCGAGGTGGATCAGGGCCTGTAGACCTGTTTGAAGGTGGCAGACAACGTGAAAATTCCAGCGCCGCCAGCAGTCAGCTTGTAGCCGTTGGCGCTGTATCTGCCCTGGGCTCCGCCGGGCGGCGTCCAGAGAAACGATTTGTAGCCTTCGTGCCTATCAAGGAAATCACGGATCCCCAAAAGGTCATCGCCTGCGACCAAACGGCCTACGGCACTGATATCCCAGGATTGCGACTTCGTGTTGATTCCGATCCCACCGGCCTGGACGTATCCGTCGCCGAACTCGTTCTCCCAGGTTCGCTGCGCTATGTCGCCGGCGGCACCGACCCGGGTGCAGTAAGTGAAGGTTTCAACCATCACACACGCCTCCAGAGAACGCCGCCTTGCAACGTCTCACCTTGAATGATGCGGATGACCTCGGCGGTGAAAGCCTGGCCCATTGATTCGCCTTGCTGCTGGGCTTCCTGATCGCTCATTCCCTTCTGAGCCTGGACGGTGATCGGGGCGTTGATGCTGATCGCCGCAGCGCCCGAACTGGCTCCAGCGGATCCGGAATTGATTCGCTCAAGGGTGCGATCAAGCTTGGCGCTGGTTTCTGCCGTGGTTACCCGCTCCCCCTTCTCCAAAAGCCAGGTGCCAGTTTCTGGGACCGCGTCGATGCCATCGTGGGCCATGCCGGCAAGCGCGGCGCTTGATACTGCCGCGACCATGGGAATGGTTGCCGTCTGGGCCGCCAGGGCAGCCCCTGGTGCCAGTGCTGGACCAACAATCGGAATGGCCGCAGTGGATGCATAAGCGGCAAGCGCGGCCTGTGCGGATGTAGCCTGAGCGTTGGCTACCATGGCAAGTCCCGCTGCGCTTTGCGTGGTCTTTCCAACAATCAGTTGGACGGCCTGGTACACCAGCCACTGTGCGGCCATGTCAGAGAGGGCGTTGACCATCGATTTGCCAAAACCGGCAATCATGTCACCCAGAGCGTCACCTGCATCCTCCGCCCCAGTTGCGACATCAGAAAAGAAAGTGCCGAGATTGCTGCTCGCACTGCCCAGGGCTGACGAAGTCAAATCCGCGGCCATCTGTGAATAATCTTCAGCAGCATCCGCGAAGTTGGCCCAGGCCTCATTGACGCCATCCATCCAGTTGGATTGGGCGGCGTCGAGGCTTTCGTAATACTCGTGCTGCAATTCCATGCGCTCTTCCAGCGCGTCCTTGAGCATCCCGGTCTCTGTTGCGTACAGATCCGCCGTAATATCCCCCGCGTTCAGCTGCTTTTGCAGGTCGGCCATCTGCTCGTTGTAGTCCTGCTGAATCGCCAGGTCCTGCTGGAGCCGATCCCGGGCTTTGTCGCCCATCCCTGCCCCGGCCAACTCCATGTCAAACCCTGATTTTGTCGTGGCATTCGTTGCCTTCAGGTTCGCCAGGAATGCAGCCGACTTTGCTTCCTCTTCATTCGCAAGCTTGAGTTTCTGGAGCGCATCTAGCTCCTTGGCCAGCCCCTCCAAGCGCTTTTGCTGATCAGCATTGATGCCGACGAGCTTGCCGGATGCAATCTCGAAGCGAAGTTTATCAATCTCTGTCGCTTTCTTCTGAGCATCTGCCGAGGTGTTGATCAGGGCAATCTGACGCTGAAGATCTGTCTCCGAGCTCTTGAAGGTATCGTTGATTTTCTTCGCCGAAGCCTCAGCCTCTTGAGCAGCCTTCTTCGCCTTTTCGCGAGCAACTGGGTCAATGCCGGTACCGGTGCCAGGGGTTACGCTCTTTGTGGCTGCCGCAACCTCTGCCGCTGCCTTTTTGGCGTCCTGTACATATTGCTTGAATTTGTCACCCGCCAACGGAGCCGTGAGGCTTTCGTCAATACTCGCAGCCGCCTGGGCTGCGATACTGAAATTCATGGCGGCCTCATTACTCAAGCGCTCGCTATCAGCAATGAACTGGTCCGCGGTATCCCCTATAGTGACGGCGGCAAGGCCCGTGGCCAGACTGCTCATAAGCGACGACATTCGGGCGACCGCCGTGGAGTAAAGCCCCACTAGCGTATTACCCAGTATGTCGAATACGCGCACAACACCATCGCCAGCGCTTATTACGAAGGCTGAGGTTTCGACTAATTTGTCACCGAGATCACCGACAACCCCTTTAAGGCCGCCGGCGTCCTTGGCCGACTGATTCATGTCCTTTGAGAACTGCGCCAATACAGGAAGAAACTCAGCTGCCAACATAGTCTTGCCAGCAGTGATGTACTGCCCCATCCCTTGCAATTCGATGCCGAATTGTTTTGCTGCTGCGATGGTGCTCTCATCCATAACCACACCAGCGTTCAGTGCTGCCTGGCCGAGTTCATCAAAAGCCTTACCACCATTGCGCAGAAGAGGCACCAGCGCCGTGGAATCATCCGCTATGGACTCCATGTAGAACGTCATTTCCTGCTGACTGACGTTTGCCTTCTCTAGACTGGTGACGTAGAGGGCCAGAGCGTCCTTGCTGTTCAACTTTTTGAAGCTGTCAGCGGTGACTCCAACCTTCGGTGCGATGTTCTCGAAAAAGTCTTTCAGCTCACCAGCCCCGGTACTGGCGAAGTCCCCGAGCTTATCGTTGGTGTCTTTGAAAATGTCGGAAAGCTTGTCTTGTTCAACGCCGACGCTTTTCGCTGCCGCCGCATACTTCTGGAAATCGGTGGTCCCCAGCCCCGCCAGCGCTGACTGGTTAGATATTTCTTTCGCCACACTCGCCGAGTGCACCACCAAAGCAGTCAAAACTGCGGGGATGCTGCCTATCGCTGTGCCAACGCCTTTTGCCAGGCTGCTAAAAGACTTGCTGATTTCTTCGTTGCGCTTTTTTGCCTCCCGACTTGCCTTGTCCAGCGGCCCGGTGAAAGCACCAATTTTTGCAACCAAGTCCAGCGTTAACGTGCCGAGTGATTTGCTGGACA
This sequence comes from Pseudomonas sp. NFACC05-1, assembly GCF_900100135.1. Lineage (NCBI taxonomy): Bacteria > Pseudomonadati > Pseudomonadota > Gammaproteobacteria > Pseudomonadales > Pseudomonadaceae > Pseudomonas > Pseudomonas sp. NFACC05-1. Next base: position 42,649 of record NZ_FMTR01000014.1, read on the forward strand.
TTCAGTTCTCCACGCATAAAAAAACCCGCCGAAGCGGGTTCTGATTATTTTACTGCCCCTGATATTTTGTCGTCAGGAGATCGAGACGTTTTTGATTTTCTTCGGTGAACAGGCCTGAGCCAAACATAGATTTTTTATCCGCACCATCGAGACGGACGACCTCTACGGTAAATACTGCATCGGCTGGCGCGTTCACCTTTCCCCAATCGCTGAACATATTTGGAGCCAACGTCCATGACTGCTCTTCACCGGGTTCCAAACCGCCACTGATTTCGTAATTGAAGTCTTCCACCAGCCAAGGAATTGAGCGCCCAGGCGAGGCGATGGTGCCCTTGAAGTAGGCACGAGAAACCGCCTCCGACATCCCATTTTTTACGGTGACTTCGATGATCGGCTTCGGGCGTGAAGAATACTTTTCTTCTTGAAGATAAAATCTGGATTTCGATACAGTGAATTTTTGGAGTTCATTTTTTGCCAACTCCGAATCAACCTTCTTCTTTTTCAGCTCTTCGATCTCAATAATCGCTTGCTCTTTTTCCTTTGCCTCCCGCGCAATCCTAATGGCCGCTGCGACTGAAGAAACTTCATCGACCGTCTTTCCATCCAAGCTGGACAGCAGTCCTGTCGTTAGGTCTGACGTCTTCTTTTCTCCCCTCATGATTGCGGGAACATCCATCCCACTAAGGGCTATCAGCTTGAGGTCAGATTCGAACTGACTTTTTTTATCTGCCGGAAGCTTCTGATTGATTTCTTGCACTGACTTTTTCAAAGCGGCTTCCGAGCTTCCGTCAAGTTTTGGCTCCCCACATCCAGCAATGAAGAGAGCCGGAACAGCAACGGCAAGTAGCTTCCACATAGGTAATCCCTCACGTAATAGTGGCGCGAGGATATCAAAACTTCCCAGCGAAGCGTTAAGCCCAGGCCTTCATCGCCTCGGCGAGCGTTAGCACGCGCTCACCTGCATGAGGCATGAAATCCTCCGGCTTGAAACCACCGTCCTTGGTGATCCTGTTCGCGTACATGGATGACAACACTGCCAGGCTTCGCTCGACTCGCAGTCCAACATTCAAAGACCCGCGCTCCTTGCGATACTTCGCCCACCGATTGAACTCGCGAAGGCTCAGTCGCTCCTGCGCTTCCGCGATCGTGCAGCCGAAGGTGATGGCGAGTTCGTGCCAGAGCTCTTCAAGGCCGGTGAGCTCGTCGTCTTTCCCAGGTTGTTCACCTCGAAGATAGCGGCCAGCAGCGCCACCGTCAGGCGGCCGTCCAGCGCCCCTCGCTGGGGATCCGCATCACCGGTGATATCGCCGACGGTGAAAATAGCTGCCCCGTTTTCATCGCACACGCTTGCGGCTATGCGCCCGGCCAAGCTGTCGTGCTTGCCGTTCAAAGCCGTCACATCGCTGATTGCTGCCTGATAGCCAAGCGGGCGGATGAAAACGGTGGCAGAGAGCTCTTCATCGCCCTGCGACCACTTGATTTCCTTCTCCACCGGTCGGCCGGTGAAGGCGCCGACCGACTTGAGACTTTCGAGTGTCAGTTTCATCGAGCCCCCTTAAGCGCTTGTCTTGCGGATCCAGGCCGAACCGCCGGAACGCTGGATGGAAGCTGCCGTGGTCACCACGCTATTCGCCGCAAAATCGAACGGGAAGTCAGAGACGTACCCGTCGAAAACAAACCAGGTTCGAGTGTTTGGCAGGCTGAACCCTCCATCGCCAAGCTCAGCAGTGGCCGCTGCCCCGGTACCGGCGCCGCCGGTAAAGGCAACAGTAGGAACTGAGGTATAACCGGACCCTGGGTTGGTAATCGTGATGCCGGTCACTGCGCCGCCCGAGATGCTGGCCGTGGCCAGAGCACCGGTGCCGCCGCCGCCAGTCAAGGCCACGGTAGGTGCGCTAGTGTACCCAGTACCGCCGGAGGTGATTTCGATGGACGAGACAGTGCCATCGACGCCGACCGTCGGCACGATGTCGACGCCATCAGACCAGCCAACCGCCCAGCTGATGCTCTCGATGCTGTCGTCTTCGGACAACTGATGCAGGCGAACGTGGGATGCGTTGCGCGGATCAGCATTCAGCGTCAACGATGCCTGGCCAGGGGTGCGCAGACCGCGCATATAGGTCCGCACCTTGTTACTCAGGCACGTGGTTTCAATCTGGTCAGCAGGATTGCCGCCGGGGTTGAAAGCGGTAGCGCATTCGATCTCAAGGATTTCGAAGACGGCCGGATTCGCAATGGTGGGCACGAGTGCGTAGATCTGGGTTCCTTGGGAAAGGATCGACATGGCGTTCTCCAAATGTCGGGCATAAAAAAACCCGCACTCGGCGGGCTGGTTTCTGGGGTTTAGTTATCGGCGGACTATCCAGTCCACGCTGAAGCTGTAGCGATATCGGCCTGTTTCGGTGTCGCGGTCTTCACCGTTGTAGCTGGCCACCGAGGCGGATAGCTCCACGGCATACTCCACCGCCTGGCCCGCGGCGCGTGCCTCGGCAGCGGTGGCAGCGTAGACATCAATCTGCAGGGTGTGGCTCTCAACGTCCGGGCGGCCGGCCAGGTAGTTGTCAGGCGAACCGTTGATGATCTGCCAGACGCAATACGTGCCCGCGGGGTTGTCCGGGGCCAGGCCGAACAGATAGAGCCTGGTCGGATTCACGCCGAGCAGCGCGGTCACTGCCGGGTCGGCCGCAGCCACTTGGAAAATTGGTGGATACTTCATGGGCCCGCCTTCTTGGCTGCACGCTTGATCGCTCGGTCCAGGGCCTTATCGAACTCCGACACGAACATGGCTGTGGCCGCCTCGATGTTTTCCGCCAGGGCCTTTCGCATGAACGGCTTCGCGGCCATTCTCGCCGTGCCGAACTCCAGGAACCGCCAGTAAAACGTGTCACCGCCGGGGTTGCTTTGGTCGCCACCAGTTTCAAAAGTGCCACCGGCCCGCCCGCGGCGGGTGTGATAGTTGTTCTTCTGCTTCGCGCCGCCCAGTACCCCGACACGGAAACCGAGATCGCCGCTCTGCTTGAACAGGCGATTGTTCCAGCGCAGCGCGATGTTCTTGGCGATCTCGGTGGAAGTTTCCGGATCGTTCAGGCCTGCGGCGTTTTGCCGAGCCGCATCTGCGACCAACTGAGCGGCCTTCCTCAGCGCCGCCCGGCCGCCCTTGCGCCTGGTGTCGTAGCTGATGGCGTCAAACTTCCCCAGCAGCGACTCAAGGCCGCCAATCTTGAACTCGATCACCTCAGCCATCATTGACCCCTTCGCTGCAGGGCAGCGTCAGATAGTCGAGCCCGCTTTTGGGATCCGCCAAAACCCCTTCAATTTTGTAGATTTTGGTACGATGAAGAATCCTCATAGTCGCATCGACATCGTTTCGATGCCGAATAACAACCCGGGCTGTTATTTTCGACTGAGCCGCGGCAGCAGCAATGAAGTCACGAGCCGACAGTGCTTCAATTGATGCATAGACTTCCGCCACGCGGGCCCAGCTCGGGATCATTTCACCACTCACTGGATCCTGCGTGAACGCCGCACGTTGCAGCTCGACTCGATGACGAAGATCGCCCGCTCTCATGGCGTCTCCTCGGGCTCAGGATCCAGCACGCCTCGCCAGTTCCTTGAAGCCCATAGAAGCGAATCAACGGCCGGATGGAGTTCAGCGGCAGTGGTACCGACCACAACCGCTTCACGATTCGCATACGATTCCCCCAGCAACAGCAAAAGTGCTGATTTGAAAGAAGCAGGGAAGTCCTCCACCAACTTAAGAGCCGGGTTGTCGCAATACCACAGCGCCCAAGCCAGGGCCGACTCAGCGTAGAGCTCGATCAGGTCGTCATCGTCTTCATGGTCGACGCGCAGATGCTTGCGCATCAAAGCGATCGACAGTAGATCGGTGACGGGGATGCTCATTTTTTACCGCCTGTTTTTTTCGGTGGTTCGGCGGCGGACTTCGCCGCCGGCTCGACCTCTTCGGCCAACTCCATGCCTACCAAGGCTTGAGCGATCTCGTCCGATACCGACCTTTCCTCGAACTGATCGAAGTTGCCGGCGTGATAGTGCGAAAACTGGCGCAGCGCGCGAATCTTGATCATTGCGCAATCGGGGCAGTTGCCTGCCCCGGCCTCGGTTACGGTTACGGTGCGGTGGCGAAAGGACCGGTAATGATCGCGGTTGGCCGGTAGTGAGCCAGGGCCAGACGCTCTTCACAGAGGATGGTCAACATGTTCTTGACGAAGTTGTCACGATCTTCGCGGCTAACCTCAACAGTCGCATCCATGCGGTCCCAGACCTGGGAAGCCAGGTCGAAGCCGCCTACGGTGAAGGTGCCCAACGCCTGAGCTTTGGTAGCTACGACCGGCAAGCCCCACATGACCTTCGCAGCAAATGCCGCAGGACCACCGAAGATGTAACGGCCGTCGGCATCCTTCAGCAGTGCGATAGCGTGCCAGTCGCGAGGGTTGAGGATGATGCCCGAGGCTTCAAACTCGGACTCGCTGGTCTGGAAAATCGCGTGTGCGATCTTGTCCGCACGAGTGTCACCGGTGACGTTCAGGGTCGCGTCGTAAGCGGTTGCGACCTTGTTCAGCCCGGTGAGGTTGTCGCCAGTACCGTCGCCATTCAGCAACTGACCTTCTTCAACCAAGGCCAGACCGAACAGAAGGCGATTGTTCACGTACGACTCGAGCATCGGCGCATCGTCCATGACCTGGCGAGAAGCCTGGATCCAGTGAGCGATGGTTTTGACGTTCGCTGTTTCCTTTGTAAACGTCAGGTTGGACTCGGGTTTCAGCGTGCCTTCCGCTACGGGCGCGGCGCTGTTGGTGAAGACGTTCTCGCGAACATACTCCAGGGAGTTCGAACTGATGCGGCCTTGAGCCAACAGGTCGCGGATGGTCAGGCGGCGCAGGCCGGGCATCAAGATCCCGGCATTGCGTTGAGGCTCAATCAGGGCGCCGGCGGAACCAGCACCACTTCCGAGCTGCTTGTTGAAGCTCTTGACGTCGACTTTTCCGGAGGACTTGCCATCCCAAGACTTTTGCAGGTCCAGCGCGGTCTGCTCGGCGAAAGATTTTTTGGCTTCCGGGTTATCCAGGTTGCCGGTGGACAGCTTCTGCTCGAGGTCGAACAGTCGGGTTCCGGACTTGGTCAGCTCTTCTTGAACAGTCTGGAGATCGGTTTGCAGCTTTTTGCTGATCGCGCCGGTCTCGGAGATTTCCTTCTTCTGCGCCTCGAACAGTTGGGTCATGTTCGTTTGCGCGTCTTCGATTGCCTTTTGGATCTGGGCCAATTCGGACATGTTTTAGTTTCCTACAGTTGGGAAGGTTTTGAGGCGATTGAGAATCGCGGTGATTTCGCCACCTTCGGAATCGCTCCGAACTGCGGACTTGATCCGGGCGATGAAGCCCAGGGCTTGCGATTTAGAAAGACCTGCCGAATCCCTCAGCCAGTGCTCTACGTCGCGAATGGTGGTGATCGATTCCAGGCTTTTCATGGACTCGACGGTAGCTTGCTCGTTGGCAGGGAAGGTGCAGATGCTGATCTCACGCAGGGCTTGCACATTTTTGAAGGCGCGCCCGGTGCTGATCAGGTCGAATCCGTCCTTCAGGACCGTGAATCCGACAGACATCCCTTCAACCGTCTTGTGCTCCATGGCGGCGCGTAGATCGGTAGACATCGATAGCCCGGGGGTCAATTCGCCGCGAGTAAGCAGGCCCTTGCTGTCCTCCTCCAGCGACAGCCATTTGCCTACCGGAAGCTCCCAGGTTCGATGATTGAAGAACATTCCAACCTGACGACTTTGGCTTGATAGCGCTTTTTTGAAAGCCCCAGGCATGATGATGTCGCCATCGCTGTCGACCACGCCGAAGACACTCGCGTAGCCCTCGAACGTCCCCGTTTTTCCAGACGAATCGAACTTGATCTCGACCTGATCAAAGGCCAAGGTCTTTTGAATATTGGACATTGGGTAGCTCCAGAAAACTAAACCCCGCTGGGTTTGGGGTTCGTTTGGCCGAGTTGGGTAAGCGGTACGTTTTGTGATTGACGGGTCGCAACATCACCGCCTGGCACTGGAGGCCGGTTGTTCACCCGCCTTCCCTCGTTGATCGTGAGAAGGCCGGTGTCTACCAAAGTCTTCATGTAATTCGCCCGGGCGGTGGAATCACCACTCAGCAGGCCGTCGCGATTGTGCTCGGCGTGGATCACGCCCAGGTCTTGGGGCTTTACAAGCCAGCGAAGAATGCAGCCTTCCCAAATCTCCAAGTACGGATCGAGTGCGTACTGAAGAAACCCGAGGTTTTGCTGCTCAATGCCTGATCCCCAGCTTGTGGACTTTTCAACGTCGCCCACCAAGTGCGGCGGCACACCAAAGAATCTCGCAAGCTCGCTAACTTGAAACTTCCGTGCAGCCATTGTTTCCGCATCTTGCGGGCTCACACCAATGGCTTGCGTCGTGAAACCACCCTCCAGAATCCACAGTCGCTTCTTGACTGGACCGCCGGATATCTCCTTGAAGTTTTCTTCGACCTGGGCTCGCTGGTCCTTGTTGAGGACCTTTCCCTCACCTGTCATCAGCAACTGCGGAGACTTCGCACCATTCGCGTAGAAATCGCGCTGCTGATCCTCCATCGCCACTGCTACCCCGGCGGTCTTGGCGGCAAATGCGATAGGGGAAAGACCAACCAGGCCGTTGAAGCCAAATCCCTTGAGGTGGAAAATTTCACTCTGCTTGAAGTCGGCATATTCGTTGTCGCGGCGGTACCGGTAGACAACTCGCTTCCCTTCGAGTCGAACATCCATGTTTACCGACATAAGGGGAACTAGGCTGATCACGTCGCCGACGCTGTTGCGCTCGATCAAGGCGTAAGCGTTGCCGTAGTAGCAAAGCTGCATGGTCATCGAAACGCGGAAATCGAACGCCGTCATGTATTGATTCGGGCTGTATCGCAGAAGGCGCGCCAACGGATTGTCCAAACCCACCTTCGTTCGGTCATCCCCCTTGGTCTGAAATACGTCCAAGGGCATGCAGGCCGTAACACTCGAAATTAATCGGACGCAGGCGAAAACCGTTGATATCTGCAACGATCGCTCATCGTTGACAACCGAGTCCCCTACAACTCCGGACGCGGACACCGGCCCGGTCTGCGACCCCTTCTCTGGTGTAACGAGGCGGCCGCCGACGAAGAAGCTCGCCATGCGCGCCCAAAAGGGGCTGCGGGTGCGCAGGTCAATGCTGTAGTCGGTGTCTGCCATCACATGCTCATTGGTCTGGAGAGGAAGTCGTCGACAGAGCCTTGGATGTCCGCGTTAGCGAGTACCCGGCCTATCGTCATGATCAGCGCCACCGCGCCATCTATCTTGTTATCGTCGCCCTGCTTAATCGGGCGGACTACGTCATCGTTACCCGGCAGGTTTTTTCCGATCACGTTACCGATGCACCAGGTCATGATCGGGTTACCGTCATGATGAAACCGGCCTGCGGTGATGGCCGCCTCTAGTTCCTTCATGGGGTCCGACATGTTTGTGTAGTTCTGAGTAATGGTGATCGGGTTGAAACCTTCGTCGTCGAGATCGTGGCTCAGACCTGTTGCCCCATGAGGATCGATTGGGGACTCCCGCAGTGGCGCATGATGATTAGCCTCCTTCGTGTCCTCGAGGATTTCCCGATAATCGATCTCTGCGCCGTCGGTCACCTCCAGGTGACCAGAGTTGATCCAAGCTTGAAAACGCTCCGACATGCGTTTGTTGTCACTTTGATAAACGGTGTCGTATGGCACCCAGAACTTGGGGGCCACGCTGTAGTAATGTGTCTTTCCGTCGATGACACGCCAGAAAAGTCGCGCCCGAGAGTTCATGTCCAGCTTTCGCGCCAAGTCGAAGCCGGCATTCCACTCCTGCCCCTCGAATTGCTCGAGCGTGAGCGTGGTGTCTTCGCACGCCTTCCAGTCTTCCATGTTGAAGAAGCCAGCCTTCGCGCTTACCCACAAATTCAGGTGCTTCGTTTTGAACGTGTTGGTAAAGCGCGCGGAACGGATCGCCCGGGCCTGCTGGCTTTCCAGATACTCTTGGAACACCGAAACCCCATGATTGGGATTGGCCTTGGCCAGCATTTTCGGATCTGTCCAGTCGTCGCCTTCATCCAGCGTCCAGATCCATCCGAAGAGCTCCTCATCGGGCACCGTTCCAGCCAGCATTTCTACAACCTGACGGCGCTTGTCGTAGCATGGGCCCTCGATGTCGGCACCGGCCGTGGTGATGATGAACATCAGCGGCTGCCGACGGGCGCCCATGCCGGTGAGCATGGTGTCGTACTGGGCTGAGGTCGGGTGCTCGTGATACTCGTCGACTATGGCGCAGCTGGGTGACGCACCGTCACCGGGGTTGCCGATCAGGGGCTCGAAGCGACTGAAGTCCGCGGGAATATTCATGTTCGAGGCGTTGACCTCGATGCCGGCCGCCTCGACCAACATTGGCGACTTGCTGACCATGAGCTTGGCAGGCCGGAAAACTTCCCAGGCTTGCTTCTCCGTTGTCGCGCCTGCGTACACCTCGGCGCCGAATTCACCATCAGCCACGAACATGCTGATGCCCACACCGCCGGCGACAACAGACTTCCCGTTCTTGCGAGGCACTTCCCAGTAGCTCTCGCGGAACCGGCGGTGGCCGCCCTTCTTCTTGACCCAACCGAACGTCACCGCCAGGCCGAACAGTTGCCAAGGCTCAAGCGTTATCAACTGGCGCTTGAATGCCCACTCGCCCTTCGTGTGGGGCAGCAGCTGGATCAGCTTTAGCTTCTTCTCGGCTTTTGCGGGATCGAACTTGAAGCGGAAACCACGCTTTCGGCTGGCGGCCAGATCATCGAAGTGGCGTTGAATCGCCTGGTGGATGTATCGGCACGCTGGCACTTTCCCGCGCAGAACAGACCGAGCCCACGCCATCGCCTTGTCAACGTTGGCGTGCGCGGCTTTGGTCATCAGGAACTCAGTAGTTTGGCGAATTCATTGGTTGAGGTTTGCTTGTTACCGCCGATGATCCTGGTGCGACTGGAGGGATCCAGGCCCAGCAGCGAACCGAAGGTCACCAGTTGCCGCATCGATTCATTCGCCGCCGTGAGTGCCGGGTTCTTCATGGGGCTGCCCTGAGCGGACTCGACCACGATGCCGAACTTCTGGACCGCCTCTTCTGCCATTCGCCACTTGTCGTAGGCGGTGCAGAACGCTTCGACGTTGTGCAAATCAGTGAGCGCAACAACATGCTCGCGCAATAATTCAGGTATCAGCATCCGCCACATGGTCGCGGCCCGAGGGCTCAGCCAGTCCGGCGGATCAATATTTGTGACCGTTGAAAACTGCGGTTCGGCCTCGTTCAAGGCCCGCTTACCGGGGTTCCCAGCGAGTTTCTTCTGGGCCGTCGGCTTGGGTTTGCGACCACGGCCGGCGACCGTGGCGGTGCCCCCCATCGCGCAACTCCTGATTTTTTAATTTCGCGGTCGTGAAAGAAAGGCTGAGGGCGCGGTCTAGAAGCCAAAGGGCCTGGACTTTTGACCCACCCCCACCCCATGAGCGCGAATCTCTCTCATTTGGCTGGATTTCGCTGTTTTTTCGGTGGTGTTCTGCTTTTCAGCGCCGCGCATTGCCGAACCCACCGTCTTCAGCCGCCGTCTTGGCCGAATGACATGGGCCGCACAGGCTCTGCCAGTTGGTCTTATCCCAGAACAGAACCATGTCGTTGCGGTGGGGAATGATGTGGTCAACATCCGTGGCCACGACCACCAAGCCGCGTTCGGTACAGTGTCGGCACAGTGGGTGCTTCGCCAGCCAGCCAGCCCTGGCCTGCTGCCACTTGTAGTTGTAGTGGCGCTTGGTGCTGCTCTCGCGTGGCCTGGCACGGGCCGCACTCTTTAGTAAATGAGCGTGCTCGTCGCAGTATCGGGGATTGCGCGTGAGCGTATTGCACCCTTGGGCGTTGCACGGCTTCTTTGGCCTTAGAGGCATGGGGTGCCATCCATGTAAGTCAGCGGCAGCGCATCAGGATCTTCCGGCTCATCAGCCATTGCCTGGATCAACATCAACTGTTGGTCGGCCATCCGCTGCAGCAGTGCGGTCTGCCTCCCCTGCTCGGCCAGTATCTGGCTCAACAGGTTTGCCAAGGATTTGAGCTGCTCGCTCATATGCAAGCCTCTTCATCTTAATGATCCATTCGCGCCGGGCGGCGCATCCACTGCAGGCCATTACTCTGGCTTGCGGCTTGGCAGCTTGAAGTCTGTGACCCGGTCGGCAATGGAACGAATCTTCTCGACACCCAGGAAGCCAACCCAGCCACCAACGAAGGTAGCCATGCTCTGTGGGAGCGAGAAGAACTCAAGCCCACTGATGATCGTCAGGGCGAGTCCGCCGCAGATCGCGCCTTCCACGATCATCTGGCGGCGGGTGCCGCCACCATAGGTGATCCGCAGGACAGCCATTGCACAGGACAACGAGGCGGCGTAGAGGATTGGCGAATGCTGGCTCAACCACGCAAGCGCTATCGCCCAGGTGTCTGGTTTGTCTGGCATGTTCGGCATCTCAGCTTCCTCCCTTTCGGGGAGCGAATAGATCCAGCTCCTGGCTCACTCCCAGTTTGGAACGATGGGTGTGCAGGAGCCGAAAACGAAAAAGCCCCGCTCAGTGGCGGGGCTTTATGTGTGTCGTTGCGTTCGCTGGAGTATCACGACACGCAAGATCGACATGATGCGGTTAATTTACGGCCAGTCGGCCAACTGGTCAAGCGGCATCTACAAAGATTTGCTCACTGTCGAATATCTCGGTCGCGTGGATCACAGCCTGCTCTTCGAGCTTCTCCAGACGCTTGTGGATTCCGCCTCGCCAGTTGCGTCGGGTTCGCTCCGGTGAACCCGCCAGATCCCATGTGTTCATGTCATAGAACTCGGCTGGCAGCACGATCATATCCGTGGAGCGCTTGCCTACCTGCACACCCTTCAGCTTCGGTATGGCCCAGGCCGTCAGAGCCTTATAGATGAACAGCTGCGGTGCCGGCGAAACCATGCGAGCGACCAGGCGGCCAATGGCGGCTACCTTGTTGGCCTTGTGGGTGGAGTACTTCGCCACCAGCACATCCCACTGAGCCGGCTCAAGCTGGCGGTGCAGCAGCGCATACAGGCAGCAGTCATAATCGAACTTGTCCCGCACTGACAGCGTGCTGCCGGTGCCACCCTGGCGCAGGTCTGCGTCAATCAACTTCTGCCAGGACTGCTTGGTGCTGTTGTCGATGTTGTCCGCTGCCAGCACCCGCACCAGGGTGCCCATCACGTCTTTGTACATAGCCATGGCTCAATCCCCTGTGTAATTGGTGCCGCCGGCGCCGCGGCGATTGTTCTGTTCATACTGAGCCGACGGGCACGATGTGGGCCCAGGGCGGCTCATCAGCTTGATCTGTCGCTCAGCAGCCTGAAGGCGAATGCTCAACTGCGTCACCAACACCTCCAACGGCAACGGCTCGCCGGTTTCGGCGGTGACCCAGCCCGAGGCATTGCACTGCACGCAGGCCAGCTCATGGAATACCCCACTGATCACCGCCTTGCCTCGGCATGCCGGGCACTTGGCAAGGTCTAGTAGGGCCGCGCGGAAGGCTGGGCCGTGGGACTTCTTCATTTGGCCGGCACCTGCTCGACTGGACAAAAGATCACCCGGGTGCCAAGGCCTGGAACAGGATCTCCACGCTGATCCATCAACCCAATAACGCCATTCGCCCAGCAACGCTGACCATCTACCTCATAAACCTGGTGACCTGCAGCGGTCCTCTCACCCTGGACGAGGAGAACTTCGCGGCTACCGAACTGTACCTTCATGGTCGATTTAGTCACTTTTAAACCTCGCCTTTTACGGATTCTTGATTTGTCTGGAGGCCGCGCCGCTCAAGGCCTCGTCGGGGTTCTGCGAATTTCCATTTCCACCGCATATGCACCCATGAATAGAGGCGAATCCATTCCCGTCTAACCATGCGTGCCACTTCTCCAACGCTTCGCGCTTGAGCACCGATGCCGATGTGTGGATATAGGTCTGCACGTTCCTGCTCAGGGTGTGATTCACAAGCATCTCGCCTATGAGGAAATCTACGCCGAGATCCGTCCAGGCTGTTCGGGCAACTTTCCGGAGGTCGTGGCTTGTCCACTCGCCCTGGCCCAGGCTGGCGAACACTGCGCAGGCCTGACCCTCTGTCATGGCGCGGCCATTTTTGGATGGGAACAGATAGGCGCCGGTATAGCCGCGTGCGGACTGGCAGTCGCGGTACCGCTTCAGCAGTGCCCCGACCTGTGGCGTGACGGGCAAGGTATGTTCACAGCGGGTTTTGGTGTTCTCGGCTGGCATGAACCACTCGCCGGCCTCGCCAAGGGTGATGTGAGCCCAACGGGCCTGGCGCGTCTCCCCTACCCTTGTGCCATGGCAGAGCATCATCAGCGCCAGCATGCAGCCCGCCGGATCATGATCGAACCCGGCGGCCAGTTGCCCAAGGATCGATTCGATCTGCACGGACCGCAGTCGCGATGTCTTAGGCTGGATTTTCGCCTTGGTGAAGTCCGTGAACTTGAACCCGGCAATCGGATTGGTGGCGATCATCTTCAGCTTGAAGGCCTGCTGGAACGCAACCACCAACACGCCCCACATCAGGCGCACGTAGGACAGGCTCAGCACCTCCTGAAGCGGCCACATTACGGCCTGGTCCAGGCTGGAACGCGTAACGGAAGCAACCGGCATGTCCGCCAGGCGTGGGAGAAGGTGACAGTTGATGGCTGACTTAGCGGTTTTCCGGCGCTTCGAGGACAGGCTACGGTCACGGGACTGCCGATCTGCAAACCACGTCAGCAACTCGCCGACGGTGCTCAAAGTACCCTCAACGGCGGTGGCCGATGGATCGGCAGCGAGTCGCGCGCGGATCTGGGGCAGCACGCCGAGCAGCGTCTTGGCGTTCAAGTCAGGGTAGCCGGCGATGCGCTCCCACTTCTTTCGATGGACCAGATACCAGGTGCCCCGCTGGCGGTCCTGAGCGAACCGCATGTACAAGCCCGGGTGACGGGGGTCACGTAGCGTTGTCACCGCCTGGTCGGCGGCCTGCCGGCGGATCTCGGGCTCGGTGAGTGATACGACGGCGGTGGTCATGCGGCGCCCCTCGTTGGTGGTTGCAGTAGATAGGCCCGGATCGCTTCCAGGGCGTCGATGTGCCCACGGCAAACGATGGCGAGATAGCCTTGCTCGGTCAGCGCCTGGATGTAGGCGTCCTGGCTGGCAGAGACGGCCGCGTCGAACGGCGGCATGGCCTTGAACTCGATGTACAGCCCGAAGTACCCGCCGCGGGCCATGGGCAGCACCAGGTCAGGAACCCCGGCCTTCACGCCCTGCTCTTTCAGCTTGATCGCCACCAGCTTGTGGCGGTGTCCGCCGTTCGGGACGTGGTAGATCAGCTTCGCGGCAGCCGGGTAACGCAGAGTGACCTCCTTCAGTAGCGCGGCCTGCTCCAAGCCTTCACGGTCGATGGACTTGGCGCGCTTCGGCTTCAACCCAAACGCCTTCATGCGGCCCCCTCGACGGTCAGTATCCCGGCACTGATCAGCGCCTCGTGGGTTTCGGCAATGGCGCGCGGCATATCCGCCCACTCAACGTCCCCGGCGGCCCGGCCGTCGATGACATCGTGGCAAGCGCTGCAGGCGTAGACCGCGACTGTGTCGAAGCCCTTCATGCCCATACCCTTCTGCCCGCATGGCAAATGTGCCAGGACGGTGGTTTCCGGATTGTGGTTGCAGATGCCGGGCATACGCACGGCGCAGTCCTGGCCGTTGGCCGAGGCGCGGAGTTTCTTAGAGGCAACCTTCATTCCAGGCCCCTCGCACGCTGCTCCAGCTCGATCAGCAGTTCGAGGAAGTGCTTCGCCTTCTCCAAATCAGCAAGGCCGCCCTTGTCACGCCACCGCGTCACGTACTTGATCACGCTGCCTTCAGCAAAAGGAATTCCGTTGGCATGGATGTATTCGATCGGCTGGATCTTCAGTGACTTGTAATGACCACCGGCCACTTGGGTATCTAATGCGCTCATTGAGATGCTCCGGCGCGGATCGCGCGCAGTTTGGCCAGGGCCTCGTTGCCAATTTCAGGGGTTCGCTTTGCTTGGGGTGCTGCCAGCTCTGCGGCGGGGATCGGTCCCAGCGCCTCGCCTTTCCAAATCTTCCGGCACTGGGCCAGGTAGTGCCGCTCGAAGCTGGCAAGGCCCAGTTCCCGGGACAGCAGCGGAAGGCTGTGGAAGCCGGCGGCTGCCGTGGCGTGGTAGACAGCCGGGTGCATCCACTTCGCCGAGGTGCGCATCGCTGGGTGGCAGTTGCGCAGGCCCTGGGCGTATGCCTTCTCGACACTGGGTAACCCCAGGCCTTCGGGCGCAAAACACCAGCTGACAAAAACGCCAGGCGCTGGGACAAATGCAACCCTACTCGCGCTGAGCACTCGCATTCCGTGGTCGATCTGCTCCATTCGGGTGATGCCCGACCGCATGAACTCGCCCAGCCACTCCAGCTTCGCGGAGTTCATCACCGCCTCGGTTGGCCAGGATTGACGCCAGGCGCCGCACGCGCCACGCAGCCGTAGGAAAAGGTCGTCGATCACGGCCTTCGTTGCGGGGTCGACTTCAGCAACGACTGGATCCGCCGGGGGATGATAGGTCGGGTCAGTACGGCGTGTGGCGATCAGATCTCGGACATGGATTGCGGTTTTCACAGGCGAACCCCCTTGGCGGTCCAGTCACCGGAACCGTCCATATCGTCGACCACTTCGCCAGACTTCACCGCACGGTCACGCTTGATCCACTTGGCCAGGCGATAGCACCAGCCACCGGCCGAGTCGCGGGTTTCGCTTTTTGCGATGAAAAATCCCTTGAACGAGCCGACGGTCTCGGCGGTGACGGCGTCGAACTTCAGGCCCATCAGGTGGAGCTGACTTTCCAGTTGCTTGGGCTCGTAGGTCCACTCGGCGAACATGGAGAAGCGTTGCCGGGAGTCGGCTGGTTGAGCGATAGCGTCGAGCGTTTGGCGATCCTGCTCATCGACATGATCGGAAACCTCGCGCTGCAGCTGCTGTTCGGTTACTTGATGGTTAATTGACGTATTGGGTGCAGATTCTGCACCCCGTTCTGTCTCAGGCTGCACCCCGTTCTGTTGTGAGTTGCACCCCGTTGCGTCATCTGCACCCCGCTCATTACGGGGTGCAGGATCTGCACCCCGTATCAGCTGGAGGTCATAGACCACCGGGCGCCGGTCGTGGCGATCGATGTGCACAGCGGCGATCGCCTGGTTTCCCTTCTTGATCAGGCCCGACTCTTCCAGGGCGTCCAGCTTGTAACGCACGGTGCGCTCGGACAAGCCAGTGTCCTGGGCCAGGGTAGAAGCCGATGGGAAGGCCCCGGCACCGTTGGAGCCGGCATAGTTGGCAAGGCATAACAGCACGTGGCGGGCGCTGGAGTCCTTCAGGGTTTGAACGGGCAGCGACAGCGCCCATGACATTGCTTGAACGCTCACAGCGAGGCTCCGA
The DNA here is from genome assembly GCF_900100135.1 of Pseudomonas sp. NFACC05-1. NCBI lineage: Bacteria > Pseudomonadati > Pseudomonadota > Gammaproteobacteria > Pseudomonadales > Pseudomonadaceae > Pseudomonas > Pseudomonas sp. NFACC05-1. The sequence continues at coordinate 58,208 of NZ_FMTR01000014.1, forward strand.
TATTCTTTTCGGCCAAGTAGGCAAGGCCTTTGGGGGTGATCATGGGGTCGAACGCGGCGCGCTCGATGCCGGTCTCTGGGTCAGCCTTCAGGGCGGTGACCTTGTGGACCATGTAGCCAGCGGTTATGCGCGGCTGATAAGCGACCCAGCGCCTGGACCCCTTGCGCCGATAGATCCAGCGGTGCTGTTCCAGCCAGGCGAACAACTTGGAGGGCTGGACCTGCAGCTGCTTGGCCGAGTCAGTGATGCAGATCGCCCCGCCGGCGGCGGCCAGGCGCTTTATGGCAGCTACTTTGGGTTCCTGGTCCAGGATCACCAGGCGCAACGACTGGTTGTCGCGGGCCTGATCCGCCGCAGCTTGCAGCGCCTCGGCGTAGGTGGCCGGGATACAGAACTGTCCAACCTGCGCCTCCAGCTCCTGCCAGCGGTCGATGATCTTGGCGCGCAACTCGACGCTGTAACCCGAGACCACCACCAAGGTGTCACGCTGGGTCAGCAGGAATTCACGGTAGACCTGGCCGTTCTGAGGGTGGACATAGGGGGTGTCGTTTGAAGAAACGACACCCTTTGCAACTAAGGCACGGATGGTTTTCAAGACGTTGTCGTGACTGCTGCCTGTGAGTTCGGCAATCTCGCGCGACGACATGGTGTTACACGACACCTTTTCAGATGGAACCAAAAGTGTCGCGACATGCCGGGTATTGCCTGGAGCGGTGTTGATGTTCATAATGGCCCCACTGTGTTTTACCAGTTGTTGAAAGAACCGCCCTGCCAGGCGGTTTTTTTATGCCTTCGATTTGGCACTGTATGAATGAACAGCCAATCCGGCGCACTGCCATTGTCTTGGCCAACCCTCGACAATGTGCTCATCGAAACAAGCGCTGCTTAGGCGGCCGCGAGCTCTGGCCAAATTTGTTGCCAGTCATCAGGTCTTAGCGCTTTCCGTGTTACACGGCCGCCGGTTACGGATTCAGTACGAGCCGCAATTTCAGCGGACGCGGTCTTGTGGCCGTACGCAATCAACCGCAAATACGCACGGCTAGTGCCGGTGAGGGCAACTGCGTCATCGCTGGCGGTTTTCAACCACTCAAGAAGTTGAGGATTTTTGGTCCGCATGTCGGGCCTCCTTTTAGATGCCTCGGATTATTACCCGCAGGTAATCGCAAAGCAATACCCACGGGGAATTTACCTGCTGGTAACAGTAACGGATGATTTGCGGATGGAAATTTCAGATATTCGCCGCGAAAATTTGCGGGCACTTATGAAGCAGCGCTTCGATGGAAGGCAGGCCCGATTGGCCGATGCTTTAGGGAAGAGCGCCAATTACATATCTCGCTGCCTGTCGACAGCACCCTCATCAGCTGGTAGTAAAAACATTGGGGAGGAGTTCGCGCGCGATATCGAAGCGAAGCTCGGCCTCGAGCGTTACCAACTGGACCAAAAAGGCATGCAGCCGGCGGAGAAGGTCGTCAGTAACGCCGAGTACCTGGGCCCTTTCTCGGTCTGGGACGATGAGACACCGCTGGATGATGATGAGGTGTACGTGCCATTCCTTAAGGAAGTAGAACTATCCGCAGGCAGCGGAAGGACGGCGGTGGAACCTAACCTTAAGCAGAAGCTGCGGTTTGGAAAGAACACGCTCCGTCGTCAGAATGTCCAGCCAAGTGAGGCTGTATGCGTTACCGTCAATGGGAACAGCATGGAGCCGGTGCTTCCTCATGGAAGCACGGTCGGCGTTGACCAGGGCTGTACCGCCATCACCGACGGAAAAATGTATGCCCTAAACCACAGTGGCCAGCTGAGAGTGAAGACTTTGTACCGAACGCCAGGCGGCGGGATCAGGATGCGAAGTTACAACCGGGAAGAACACCCCGATGAAGAGTACAGCGCAGATGAAATGCTGCAAAAAGACATAATCGTGATCGGCAAGGTTTTCTGGTACTCAGTTCTGTTGTAGATCCAGAACAAAAAAGAACCCCACCAGCCCGCTATCAGCGGGCTTTTTTTTGCTCACCAAAAAATAATTACCTACAGGTATTGACCTGTATCGTTACCCACAGGTAATGTTTGTCCATCGCCGGATAACAACCGGCCAGATGGAAGGCAGCGATGAACCGGCCTCAACGGTTCAGAGGGTTGGCAACTGACCCGGGCGTGCAGCGTAAAGCGCCAAATCGAGTTATCCGGCGGACAGGGTCGCGGTCGGAGGAAAAATTTGAATGAGCCCGTACCGCGCCAGCAGCGCCGAAGGGACACGGTGTTTTTCGCTGATGCGCCTGGAAACCCCGGGCGCATTGGGAAATCAACCGAGAGGCAAGCAGCATGGAATCAATCATCAAGAGCGGCACGTGGACCGGCCATCTCGGCCGGGGGCTTGCTCGCAGAGAACTTCAGTTTTTGCTTTTAGTCGCCCAAGGGCTTACCGCCAAGCAAATCGCCCGATCTCACGATGTTGAGCCAGGGACGGTGGCGAAGCGAATCTCCAATGCCATGTTCAAGCTAGGCGTCAGTCGCCAGTCTGCGGCGGTGGCCGAGGCGATGCGGCGGGAAATTATCGTGGGACACGTTGACGGTCCTAATCCTCAAGGTCCAGTTGGGGAATCAAACGATGGTGTTTTTATCGCTTAAACAACGGCATGCATCACTTCTGCACCTTGGCGACAGGGTGCAGCGGGATGACAACCAAGCTTGCAGGCGAATCGCGGGGTCGTTCAGGTACGAGCGGCCAGGCCTGATACATGCCGGGCGGTGCCGGCCACCTGCATTTCACTTCAGCCAACCCAGAGGGTGACCATCATGAAATAGCCCAGACCAAAGCCCTTCCAATGAAGGCACTCAGCGCTCACGTAGGGAGGTCTTCGTGACGCCAACAAAAGCCCGGTTTCGACTGGGCTTTTTTACGCCTTTATCCGTCAGCACTCTCCCCGGCGCCCAACGGCAAACAACCGGCGGCCAGAGTGCTGACGAATAAACGCAACCCCACACCGAGGGATAAGCAATGCACCCAGCAATGCAAGCTCGCGTCGAAGGCAATATCGCGCTCCAGATCCGGGCCACGGCAGCAACCGCAGAGTTCTACGCGATGATTGGCAGGCCCGTGCCAGTCAGCAAGATTCGCTACCAGGTCGTCACTAAGGGCAACGCCTATCACATCGTTGAGCGCTCCACCGGCTTGACCAAGGGCTTCCGCTGGACCTGGAAGGCTGCGATCAACTTCGCCCAGGTGCTGGAAGCTCGGGCCGATGGCATCAAGGTCTCGCTGTCGGGTGGCAGGCAATGATCGGCGAACCAATGCCCAACCCGCGGGACGCAATCATCCAGGACCTGAATCAGAAGCTCGATCAGTTCTTCGGCAGCGGGAAGACCATCCAGCAGATCGAAAGCGGAGTCAGCGCAGAGGCACCCTTCTTCGGCACTACCGCTCACCACGCCAAGCTGCGGGCCCAGCGGGACAAGCTGGCGCCAGCAGTACGAGAGCAGGCCGACGCCGGCAAGACAGTCAGCGAAGCTGCCAGAGCTTTGAAGATGCACATCAAGCGCGTCCAGCTCATCGCCAGCGAAAACGGTTTCACGTTCGCCGAGCCCTCATGAGACGGATCAACAACCAGGTGCGCCAGCGCCGACGGCAAACATGGCTGGAATTGCCAGCCCAATCATTAGCGAGGAATTACGATGAAGCCCGAAATGATCACTCTGAAGCACGGCGACGCCACGATCAAGATGCCGGCGTCCTCTCTTGCCAAACTGGCACTCGCCAGCACGTTCGCAGTGGTGTTTCCGCCGGCAGCGAACGTTGACCCCGTCGCACCGGCAGCCATTCCGGCCCTGGGCGGTTACTGGCCCGGCCAGGGCGGCATCAACGGCGGCTTCGTTGCTGCTCGCGGCGATGTCCCGGCGCACTATCTGATCTTCGCTGCAAAGGATGCCGGAAGCTTCGAGTGGGGTCCGCGTAACACTGACCTGACTGGCACCAGCAAAACGGACGGCAAGCTCAACACCAAACTGATGTGCTTCGACGAGAAGAATTACCCGGCGGCCAATGCCTGCGCCGAGTTCGAAGCTGACGGCCACAACGACTTCTACCTGCCCGCCGCCGCCGAGCTGTACCAGGGCTGGCTGAACTGCCCCGAGGTTTTCGCCCAGGACTGCTACTACTGGTCATCATCGCAGCGCTCCGCCTACGGCGCGTTCGGCATGGGCTTCGGTGATGGCGATCAGGACAACTACGTCAAGACCAGCGAGCTCCGTGTCCGCCCCGTCCGCAGATTCTTTATTTAATCCTTCATCCATTCGTTCTTGATCCGGCACCGGGCGCAGCAGCGCCTTTTTTGTTGCCTTCGAAAAGAGGAAAGACCATGTCCGCAGCAGCTCAAGCAGCACCAGTAGTGACCGTCCCGGAAATCGGCCAGCCATTCGGCGGCGGCTTCTTCTCCGGCATCACCCGCGACCCGGAGACCGGCAAGCGTTACCTGAACATCACCGCCGGCGCCGAGCACGAGCTGGTCGGTGCCTGGGGCAAGTACGGCGAAAAGATCGACGGGGCCGACAGCTTCACCGACAGCCGGGCCAACACCGAGGCCATGGCCGCCTCTGGCAGCGAGCTGGCTCAGAAGGTTCTGGCCCTGGATATCGGCGGCTTCACTGACTGGGCGATCCCGGCCCGCGACGTACAGGAGCTGCAGTATCGCCACTTCAAGCCGACCACCGAAGAGAACTGGGCTTACGGTCGCAACGGTGACAACCCCAACAGCGAGCCGGTTGGCCTGCTGTACACCGATGAGTCGCCGACCCAGACCAGCATCGAGGCCTTCCGGGAAGACGGTCCTGAAGCCTTCCAGGATCGTGCTTACTGGTCGAGTTCGCAGCGCGCCGCCTACTACGCGTTCTACGTGACCTTCGGTGATGGCAATCAGGACAACGGCGCCAAGGACGGCGAGCTCCGTGTCCGCCCCGTCCGCAGTCAATTAATCGATTGATTCATTAATTTAATCCGGCCGCTTGCGGCCGGTTGCTCTTCAGGGAGATCCACTGCAATGGGAATGCACACAGAGCTGAGCATCTACAAGGTGTCGATGGGCTTGTTGCTCATGGCCACGAACCTGACTCGGAACATCCCCCGCGATCTGAAGCAGTCGCTCGGCAAGCGAGTGATCGACGAGTGCATCGACGTGCTGATGTTGATTGCCCGAGCCAACTCGACCCGGGACAAGCATCCACACCTGACCTCGCTGGTTGAGAAGGTCCAGGTCATCGAGTTCCTGATGCGACTTTTCAAGGAAAGCCGATTCATCAGCGTCCCGCAGCATGCCAAGGCTATCGAGGTCACCACCTCAATTGGCAAACAGGCCAACGCCTGGAAACGCTCCACCCCAACCGCGCCCGCCATCTGAGAGTTACGGCTTTCAGGTCTGTGCGAATTGAATCTGGTCGTGCCGCTGGTCTTCGGGCCACCGCCATGCGCACAAGAGATACCGCCGGTCTAAAGCGTCCGTGTAGGTCTCGCGCAGTTTCCTTGCTGATCGGCTCTGCCTTCGGCTTGGCGACGTAGATAGCACGATAGGTCGCAGCGCTCCGCCAACAACGCATTCAACATGAACTTCGATGATGGCAATCAGAACAACAACGACAAGAACAACGAGCTCCGTGTCCGCCCCGTCCGCAGATTCGAACGTTGGCCCCTACCCGTTCAGCGATCTTGTACAGGCCTATTACGACTGCCGACGCTCCAAGCGCAACAGCGACAGCGCGCTGGCTTTCGAAATGGATCTGGAGCGGAACCTGATCGACCTGCACAACGACCTGACCGCCGGCACTTACCGGCCAGGCCGCTCCATCTGCTTTGTGGTCACCCGACCGAAAGCCCGGGAAGTATGGGCGGCAGCCTTTCGGGACCGCGTCGTCCACCACCTGCTGTACAACCATGTGGCCCCTCGCTTCTACGCCAGCTTCATAGCGGACAGTTGCGCATGTATCCCGGGGCGCGGCACGTTGTACGCCGCAAAGCGCCTTGAGTCGAAGATCCGCAGCGCCAGCGATAACTGGGCGAAGCCGATCTACTACCTGAAATGCGACCTGGCAAACTTCTTCGTCGCCATCGACAAAGAGGTGTTGCGTCGGCAGTTGGCCGCCAAGATCACCGAGCCGTGGTGGCTGGCCCTCGCTGAACAGATCCTGATGCATGACCCTCGCGAGGATTACGAGGTGCGCAGCCCGGCCCATCTGTTCAACCGGGTGCCGCAGCACAAGCGCCTGACAGCACAACCTGCGCGCCTGGGCCTGCCCATCGGCAACCTGTCGTCGCAGTTCTTCGCCAACGTCTACCTCGATGCCCTGGACCAATTCGCCAAGCACCAGCTCGGAGCCAAGCACTACGTCCGCTACGTCGATGACTTCGTGTTCCTGCATGAGTCTCCGCAGCAGCTCAACCAGTGGCTGGCCCAGGTGCAGGCGTTCCTGCCCAGCCTTGGCGCCAAGCTGAACCCAACGAAAACGCTACTTCAGCCAGTTGACCGGGGCGTTGATTTCGTCGGGCACGTTATCAAGCCCTGGCGGCGGACCACTCGCAAGCGATCCCTAGCCCAGGCGCTGAAGCGAACAGCCGCAGCACCGGCCGAGGAACTCCGCGAGACGGCCAACAGTTACTTCGGCCTGCTCAGTCAGGCCAGCCACAGCGAGAAAGATCGGGTGGCGCTGGCCCGGGTCGTGCTGAAGCGCGGCCATACGGTCAACGGCAGTCTGACCAAGACCTACCCGAAGAAATAACCCCACAAACTCGAATCACGCCAACCGGCGAGGATTTTCTATGTCTCCTATCGCTATGCAGGCGCTTGAGAGAGCGAGAGCCAGGGCAGCCCCAGCGCCATCAAGAAAGCATTGGTCGAGCGGTGAAGAGCGCCAATTGACCGAGCTCTATCCCAATACACCCATGCCTGAGCTTATGAAGGTAATCGGCAAGTCAGAGCGCGCCATTTATGCAAAGGCCTATCTGATGGGGTTGAAACGGAGCGAGGCATACCTTGCCAGTGAGCATGCCTGTCGTCTTCGCCGGGAGAACAACCCAGGCATTGGGTCGAGGTTCAAAAAGGGCGCCATATCCTGGAACAAGGGGATCAGCTACACCGCTGGTGGGAGGTCGGGGGAAACGCGATTCAAGGCCGGGACGCTGAACGGAAAGGCCGCGATGCTACTTCAGCCAATCGGTACGGAGCGCGTGACAAAGGACGGCATCCGCCAGCGCAAGATTCGCGATGATGGCCCGCCGCAGAGACGGTGGAAGTCCGTTCACATGATTCTCTGGGAACAGGCTCACGGGGACGTGCCTATGGGGCACATCGTGGTTTTCAAAGACCGCAACACCGCCAACATCGATCTGTTGAACCTAGAGCTGATCTCCCGAGCGGAGAACATGCGCCGCAACACGATCCATCGATATCCCCAAGAGCTGAAAAACACCATTCGGCAACTCGGCAAGCTCAAAAAAGCGATAAGCGAGGCATCCAATGAAAAACAAGATGACTGACCTTCGAGATCATCTTTTTGCAACCCTGGAAGCGCTTCAGGACCCAGAAAAGCCGATGGAAATCGAGAGGGCAAAGGCAATCGCTGATGTTGCCAAAGTGCTGGTCGACTCCGCGAAGGTGGAGGTTGCCTTCATCGTTGCAATGGATGGAGATGTAGAGACCACGGGATTCATTGAGTCCGCCAAGGCCTTGCCATCCCCTCCAGTAACCACTCGCCAATGACTCCCCCACTCCACCGCCCGGGCATGCCCCGGCAAAGGACATAGCCATGCCCGCAGAAAATAAAATCGCTCCAAATATCCGGCTAGCCCTCGACTACTCCCGAAGCTTCGCCACAGCCAAGCCCAATATCGGCTTGACCGAGAAGGAACACATCGAGGGGCTGGCGAACCTGCTGGAGCGAACTGCCACCGAGAACTTGGCTTTGCAGGAGGAACTGGAGCGCCAGAAGCGCTACGTGGAGATCAATGCCGACTCAGCTCAGGGCAAGCACTTGGAAGGTCTTCGCTATAGGGATGAGCGGAACGCCCTGCAAGAAATGCTCAACCAGCGCGACGAACAGTTGAACAGCCTGGAACAGCGCCGCCATGCAGAGCAGCAGGCGTGCCAGGCGGCAGAGCGGCGGGTTGAGGAGTTGGCGGCCTAGGTTAAGCGACTTGATCTGATGGTTTCTCAGGGCGATTACAACTACGACGCAGACCGAGGCCAATTTAAAGCTCGCATTGCGGAGCTTTCAGCAGATAACCAACACCTGCGCAAGCTGCTCGAACAGACCCTGGCAGCCGTTAACCCTACCAAGCGGCTAGCAAAGGCGATGCGCGCCGCCCTCAACCCCACCGCCGAGGCAGCAAGCCATGAGTGAACGAGAAGAATTCATGGCAGCCATCAAGCGCATGTGGCTCAACCTGGGTCGTAGCGAAAACACCTGGGATGCGGTTCATGACTGGGATCTGTATTTCAATCTTTGCGGGCGTAAGGCTGAAGGCGCAACAGCAGCCTTTGCCGATGCACTGGAGTGTGAGTAATGAAGAATGAAACCGTAACCCTGCTGCCGTGCCCTTTCTGTGGCGAAGCGTTGACAATCAATAACGCCAACCTTGGCGCCCATCCAAGATTTTCAGAATGCATCTATGCGCAGCAAGTGGTCGTAGCTGATGACGCTGCCCAAGTAGCTAAGTGGAACACTCGCGCCACCCTGGCTGAGCCTGTGCCGCCTGCTGGCGGGGAGGTGGAAGTGCTGGGCTATCGCTACGATTCTACGAGTGAGGCGTCGAAGTGCCTGCCATTGTTGCGCGAAGACAAAATTTCTACATGCCGGGCAGCGCTTTGGGTGGGACGCGAACTGGTAGACCGCGCCCACGTCACCCGGCTCCAGGCTGAGGTCGAGCGGCTGAAGGGGCTTGCCAAGGCCTACATCGTTTCAGATGGCGACCGCTCTTTACGGGAGCATGCGTTGCGTCAGGATAATGAACGTCTGCAATCCGAGCTGACCAAGGCGCGGGAGCGTGTGTACGAACTGGAACACGCGATATTTCACGCCCTGGATGATTCCATTGAGTACGAAGCGCTCATCGACGAAGTAGCCATAACGAAGCTGGACTTTGAAAAGCTCAATGCTCTGCTGCCAGAAGACTGGGAGCACCGGACCGAGCCCCACCAATCCGCGCCAGCCGCGAAGGACGACCTTGTCGAGTGCGATGCCTGCCCGACTTCCGGCGGATGCGTAAACACCTGCATGAAGGCGAAAGACCAGCAGCCCGCGCCGGTAGCGGTGGTTCTGCCTGAGAGAAGAGCAACGGTTTCGTTTGGCGAGCCAGATATCCGCGGCGAAGCCTGGAACGCCTGCCTGGACGAAGTAGCCCGCCTCAACCCAATCAAGCCGTAACCCCTCCCCCTTCAAAGTCAGCCGCTATAGCGGCAAGGACCGGTATTGCCCGATGAAAGCACTTTCAATTCGCCAGCCCTGGGCCTGGCTGATCATCCATGGCGGCAAGGACATCGAAAACCGGAGCTGGCACACCAAGTTCCGCGGGCGCTTCCTGGTTCACGCTGCCCAAAGCATGACCCGCCTGGAATACAACTACGTCGCCGGTCACGGTGAAACGATTGGCTTCCTTGAAGACGCCGGCATAAATGTGACGCTGCCAGCCTTCGAAGATTTGCAGCGTGGCGGGATCATCGGATCGGTTGAGTTGCTGGATAGCCTCAACGACTGCAGCTCGCCCTGGTACATGGGTGATAAGGGATTCTGGCTGCGCCGACCAATGGCTTTGCCATTTACCCCGTTCAAGGGCCGGCTCGGCTTCTTCGAAGTCCCTGATGAACTGGTGACCCCATGATCCCCAAAGCCCTGGCCCTCAGCGCAATCCTGTGGGGCCTTCTCATCCTCTCTGCTGCATTGGTGATGTCATGAGTGAACAGATGCGAGAAGAGTTCGAAAAGAGCCCGCGATTCAGGGGCATGGATTTCACCCGCTCCGCCACTCATCCAGAGTATTACGAGAGCCCTTACGCGAATGGGGCCTGGGATGGATGGCAGGCCTCACGCGCCGCCCTGGTGGTGGAACTGCCGTCCCGCGTCGATGCCAAGCCATACGCCTGCTACGAGGGTGGCTGGAACGATATGCACGACGAAGCCCGAGAAGCCATCGAAGCCGCCGGCGTGAGGGTGAAGCCATGCCCGTAGACAAAGCGAAGTACGAGCGCCTGATGCAGGTATGTCAGAAGGGCTACCCGGCATCGAACATTCACGTCGAATATGCGAACAACACCCTGGCCGAGTGCTATGGCGCCATTGGCGCTCTGATGAGCGAGTTGAAGAAGATTGATAAAGACCGCAAAGCCTGCTGGGCGGAGTTCAAGGTCCAGGGGCGCCGGCTCGACCAGATCAAGGCCGAGAACGAACGTCTGCTCCAAGCGCTCCAGGCCATCGCGACCCAGGTCAACGGCAACATCCGCCCAACCGTCCGGGATTGCGTGAACGGCCAAAACAACGTCCAGGACATCTACGGCTACTGCGATCAGATCGAAGCGATTGCAGCGGCAGCGATGAAGGAGCCGCAGCCATGATCCTCCCCCTGCTCTACATGGCCTGGCTCGTGTATCGAGGGCCCAGGCCATGAGCGATGCCCCTATCGAGCCACAGGAATACCTGTACGGCGTGAAGGTCGTCCAGATCGAAGACATCCGGGTTGCCCGGGGCCTTACCCGCCGGCCTTCATCTTCATGCACGCACAGGAAGATGGTCTATGACGACAAAGAGCGCCGCGTCTGGTGCAGCGATTGCGAGACCGAGGTCGAATCGTTCGACGCGTTTCTCCACCTGGTGGAAAAGTTTAGCGCCGCCGCAGGTCGGATAAATCGGCGCGCAGCCGAGCTGGCCGAGGCAGAAAAATTCCAGATCCGCAGTCGCGCCGCCAAGGTGATGGACGAAGCCTGGCGAAGCACGAAGACGGCACCGCTCTGCCCTCACTGTAATAACGCCCTCCTACCAGAAGATGTTGTTGGCGGCTTGGCCAGCATATCGAAAGCATTGGTTGTTGCTGCTCGCAAACGAAAGCAGGCGAAGCAGTAACCCCTAACCCCAATCCCCCTACAGCCTGCCGGTGAACGGCGGGCCACCTTCTGCCGCCACGCGCGGCATGGAGCACACCCATGTCTGCAAAAAAACTGTTCGAAGTCCTGATCGGCGCCCTGCTGTACCTGCTGCTCACCCTCCTCTGGTTCGCCTACGCCGTCCCAGGAATGCTTGAGCACGGAACGGACGCAGCGCTGATCACCGCCGGCTTCGTCTCGCTGGTCTGGCTCGCTGCCACCGGCTGCATCGTCATTTACATCATTCAGAAGTCCCGCCCGTAACAGTGGCGCAACATCAATGCCGCCATGCGCGGTACGGAGCATCATCATGGCAAAAGTCATTGCCCAGATTACTGTAAAGCTCCCGCGCCTCATGGAGGTGAGCGAGTATCGAAAGCTGCGGTATGCCGGCGGCAAGCCCAGCGTCCAGCAGCTGAAGAAATGGATTGAGGAAGGCGAAGTAATCGGGGAAGTAAAAGGCGGGATGTACTTTGTGGACTTGCAGGCGGCCGTCATGGGTTCGAATGACCCGCTCCTGGCTCAAATGATGGAGTTAGGCTGATGGCTGCTCGACCGCGCACGCTCAAGAACAGAAAGCTGCCGCCCAACCTCTACCCCAACGGAAAATATTGGCGGTACCGCAACCCGGTTACGGGATTGATGACCAGCATCAACCGCCCCTTGGAGGAGGCAATCAAGCTGGCGCGGGCCGCCAATCTCAAACTGGCCGCGCTGGTCGTCGACGATGGCGCCCTGCTCACGCTGCTAACAGGCGATCGACTGCCCACGGTCAGCAACCTACTTCAGCGCTTCCACGATGAATGGGTCGTGGACAAAGGCTACGCGGCGCGCACCCTGGAAGAAATCAAATTCAAGCTTCAGCGATATCGGCAGGATCTTGGTGACCGGCTGATTGGGCAAATGGATGTGCTCGCCATGGCTGAATACCTGGACCAGTTCAGCAACAACGCCTACACCAAGCACCGGGGGCTATGGGTGCAGATCTTCGCCTTCGCCGTGGCCAAGGGCCTGGCGGAACGAAACAACGCCGAGTTGACCCTGGTGAAGAAGGAGGCGGAGAAGAAGCGCCAGCGGCACACGGTAGAGGGATTGAAGCTCATTATCGATGCCGTCACCACGCCGCCCTGGCTGAAGCGAGCAATACGCCTTGCCCTGACCAGCCTCCAGCGAAGGGAAGACATCGTGACCTGGCTGAAGTCGGCAGCGGACATGGATCAAAATACGCTGACCGTCTCGCCGGGGAAAACCCAGGGATACGACAACCCGGTGCACCTGAAAATTACCATGGGAGCCGCGTTGCGCGAGGTGGTTGGTGAGTGCCTTCGCTCGCCGATCGCGTCGCCGTACCTGATTCACTACAAGCCTAAGGCCAGGCGAAGGGAGCAAATCGACGCCAAAGATCATTGGACGTCAGTGACGCCGGATTATTTGACCAAGGAGTTCAGCAAGGCTCGGGACGCAGCCCACGCCTACGATCATGTCCCGGCCGGAGAGCGCCCCACTTTTCACGAGATTCGCGCTTTGGGTGCCTGGCTCTATGAGCAGCAAAATTTCCCAATGGAATACATCCAGGCCTTGATGGGGCACGCAGACGAGAAGATGACCAAGCACTACCAGGAAGGGCATGGCAGTAAGACGATTGAGTACGTCGAGGTGTGCGCCGAATTGGCGTTCTGAGGTGGGGGTTTTGCAAAAGTTTTGCAAAAGTTTTGCAAATGGCAGAAAGCAAAAAGGGGCTACCGTTTCCAGTAACCCCTTCTAGACCGCCCAGCAGAGCGGATTTTGTTTGGTAGGCGCGATTGGACTCGAACCAACGACCCCCACCATGTCAAGGTGGTGCTCTAACCAACTGAGCTACGTGCCTGCTGTGAGGCGGCATTCTACGGAATTCCGGAGGGGTGTCAACACCTTTTTTTCACCTAACCCTATGAATATGCAAAATATTTAATTTCGCCGATGCGACGAAGACTTGGCGGTGGCTGGCGGCCGATTTTTATCTCGGGTAGGATCGCTGCATTCGTAAAAAATATAAAACAGAGGTTGCAGAATGGCGAACACATCCTATCCAGCGTCCTATTACGCCGCGTCGGCCAACCCCACTCCTCCGCGCCCTACCCTGCAGGATGACGTCGAGACGGATGTGTGCGTGATCGGCGCTGGTTACACCGGCCTGTCCTCTGCACTGTTTTTGCTGGAGAACGGTTTCAAAGTCACCGTGCTTGAGGCGGCGAAGGTCGGCTTTGGGGCTTCGGGTCGCAACGGCGGGCAGATCGTTAACAGTTATAGCCGCGATATTGATGTGATCGAACGCAGCGTTGGCCCTCAGCAGGCGCAGTTGCTGGGCAACATGGCGTTTGAGGGTGGACGGATCATTCGTGAGCGGGTGGCGAAGTATCAGATTCAGTGTGATTTGAAGGACGGCGGCGTATTCGCCGCCCTCACCGCTAAACAGATGGGCCACCTGGAGTCGCAGAAGCGCTTATGGGAGCGTTTCGGGCATACCCAGTTGGAGTTGCTGGATCAGCGGCGTATTCGCGAGGTGGTGGCTTGCGATGAGTATGTGGGCGGCATGCTCGATATGAGCGGCGGGCATATTCATCCGCTCAACCTGGCGCTGGGCGAAGCGGCGGCGGTGGAGTCGCTGGGTGGGGTGATTTATGAACAGTCGCCTGCGGTGCGTATCGAACGAGGCGCCAGCCCGGTGGTGCATACACCACAGGGCAAGGTCAGGGCCAAGTTCATTATCGTGGCGGGCAATGCCTACCTGGGCAACCTGGTGCCGGAGCTGGCCGCCAAGTCCATGCCGTGCGGCACCCAGGTCATCGCCACTGAGCCGCTGGGTGATGAGCTGGCTCGCCGCCTACTGCCGCAGGATTATTGCGTTGAAGACTGCAACTACCTGCTTGATTACTACCGCCTGACCGGCGACAAGCGCCTGATCTTCGGGGGCGGCGTGGTATATGGCGCGAGGGATCCGGCGAACATTGAGGCGATCATTCGGCCGAAGATGCTCAAGGCCTTCCCGCAGCTCAAGGATGTGAAGATCGATTACGCCTGGACCGGAAATTTCCTGCTGACGCTGTCGCGTCTTCCACAGGTCGGGCGACTGGGGGATAACATTTATTATTCCCAGGGCTGCAGCGGCCACGGCGTGACGTATACGCATCTGGCGGGCAAGGTTCTGGCGGAAGCACTGCGGGGTCAGGCTGAGCGCTTTGATGCGTTTGCCGACCTGCCCCACTACCCTTTCCCCGGTGGGCAGTTGTTGCGTACGCCGTTCGCGGCAATGGGGGCTTGGTATTACGGGTTGCGGGATAAATTGGGGTTCTGAAGCCACCAACAACAAGGGCTGCTTCGCAGCCCTGCGGGGATAAATCCCCTCGCCACAGCAAGCTCCCTCGCCACGGGTTTGTTCCAATGTCATTTCGCCAAAAACAAAAAACCCCGGTCTTTCGACCAGGGTCTTTGCTATCGATTAGAAGTAGCTTTGCAGCTTTCTTCTTAGCTTCAAGGCGTTCAGTGGGCCTCAAAGCAGATATGGCGCAGCGGACGGGACTCGAACCCGCGACCCCCGGCGTGACAGGCCGGTATTCTAACCGACTGAACTACCGCTGCGTATCGCTATGGACTTGCGTCCAGTTAACTCGTCTGACCCAACCCCTTTGAGCTTGGATCTCGAACCAGGCGAACCTGCTTCGGAAAATATGGCGCAGCGGACGGGACTCGAACCCGCGACCCCCGGCGTGACAGGCCGGTATTCTAACCGACTGAACTACCGCTGCGCGTCGGTGGAGGCTTTTGACAGCTTCCGTCTTGCTTTCGCAAAACTCTCGTAAAACATGGTGGGTGATGACGGGATCGAACCGCCGACATTCTGCTTGTAAGGCAGACGCTCTCCCAGCTGAGCTAATCACCCTTTGCTTCGTTGAGGCCGCGAAATTTACGCAGGTACCGAAGCTAAGTCAATAGCAGGGTTGGGTTTTTTTCAAAAACAGCTTCGAGCGGCAAGCTTCAAGCTACAAGTCAGAAGCACCAACACCGCATAGTCGCTTGCAGCTTGCAGCTCGCCACTTGCAGCTGCTCCTCACTCATAAATCATTTTCTTGGTCATGCCGCCGTCCACCACGAACTCCTGCCCCGTGACAAAACCGGCGTTGCGCGACAACAGCCACGCCACCATCGCCGCCACGTCCTCTACCGTGCCTACCCTGCCCGCTGGATGCTGGGCGTGATCGGCGTCGGTCAGCGGCTGTGCACGACGCTGTGAGGGATCGCGCGCGTCGATCCAGCCAGGGCTGACGGCGTTCACCCGGATCTCCGGCCCGAGGCTGATGGCCAGGGCATGAGTCAGGGCCAGCAAGCCGCCCTTGCTCGCCGCATAGGCTTCGGTGTCAGGTTCCGATTGCGCAGCGCGGGTCGAAGCCAGGTTGACGATGGCGCCGTTGTGAGCGCGCAGATACGGCGCGCAGTGCTTGGCCAGCAGCATCGGCCCACCCAGGTTCACCGCCAGGACCCGATTCCAATAAGCCAGGTCCAGGCTTTCCAGGGTGATGTTGTGCGGGTCGGCGATGGCCGCGTTGCACACCAGCGCGTCGAGCCGCCCGAACTGCCCAAGCACCTCGGCGATACCGGTGGCGACCTGCGCCTCGTCCGCCACGTCCATGGCGATGAACCAGGCATTGTCGCCCAGGGTCTTCGCCACCTTGGAACCGCGTTCGCGGTCCAGGTCGGTCAGCACCACCTGCCAGCCTTCACAGATCAGCCAGGCAGCGATGCCCAGGCCGATGCCCCGTGCGGCGCCCGTAACCAGGGCAACCCGGCCATGAGTGCCGCTCGGTGGCGTTGCCAGCTCGATCACAAGGCCGCCAACCCGCGGGCCAGGTCGGCTTGCAGGTCAGCCACGTCTTCCAGGCCGACCGCAACGCGGATCAAGCTGTCACGAATACCCGCCGATTCACGCTCCTGGGGCGACAGGCGACCGTGGGACGTGGTGCTCGGGTGGGTGATGGTGGTCTTGCTGTCACCCAGGTTGGCGGTGATGGAAATCAACCGGGTCGCGTCGATGAAGCGCCAGGCGCCCTCCTTGCCCCCCTTGACCTCAAAGCTCACCACCGCGCCGAAACCGCGTTGCTGACGCAAGGCCAGGTCATGCTGCGGATGGCTCTTGAGGCCGGCGTAATGCACCTTCTCGATGCCATCCTGCTGCTCCAGCCACTCGGCCAGGGCCTGGGCATTGGCGCAATGGGCTTTCATGCGCAGGCCCAGGGTTTCCAGGCCCTTGAGGAAAATCCAGGCGTTGAACGGGCTGAGGGTGGGGCCTGCGGTGCGCAAAAAGCCCACGACTTCTTTCATCTGTTCGCCACGACCGGCCACCACGCCGCCCATGCAGCGACCCTGGCCGTCGATGAACTTGGTGGCCGAATGCACCACCATGTCCGCGCCCATTTTCAGTGGCTGTTGCAGCGCCGGGGTACAGAAGCAGTTATCGACCACCAGCATGGCGCCCTTGGCGTGGGCGATTTCCGCCAGCGCGGCGATGTCCACCAGCTCGGCCAGAGGGTTGGAAGGCGACTCGACGAACAGCAGCTTGGTATTGGCCTTGATTGCCGCATCCCAAGCAGACAGGTCCGCCAGGGGCACATAATCGACCTCCACGCCAAAGCGCTTGAAGTACTTCTCGAACAGGCTGATGGTCGAGCCGAAGACGCTGCGCGACACCAGCACATGATCACCGGCGCTGCACAGGCTCATCACCACGGCCATGATCGCGGCCATGCCGGTGGCAGTGGCCACCGCTTGCTCAGCGCCTTCCAGGGCGGCGATGCGCTCCTCGAAGGCCCGCACGGTCGGGTTGGTGTAGCGCGAGTAAACGTTGCCCGGCACTTCGCCGGCAAACCGTGCGGCTGCATCGGCAGCGGTGCGGAACACGTAGCTGGAGGTAAAAAACATCGGATCGCCATGTTCGGCTTCCGGTGTACGGTGCTGACCCGCGCGAACCGCCAGGGTATCGAACGCTACGCCTTCAAGGTCGCTGTCCAGCCGACCGGCATCCCAATCCTGACTCATGCTGTCACTCCTGAAATCGGTTTAAACGCAAACCGGCCCCTCAGGGCCGGTTGGTTAATCAATTGTTGTACAGATCGATGATCGCGCTGACCGCCTGAGTCTTGGCCTTGGACGCATCGTTACGTGCGTTCTCGATCTTGTTCAGGTAGGCCTCGTCGACGTCGCCGGTGACGTACTTGCCGTCGAATACCGCGCAATCGAAGTGCTCGATCTTGATCTTGCCGCCACCGACCGCTTCGATCAGGTCCGGCAGGTCCTGGTAGATCAACCAGTCGGCGCCGATCAGGTCGGCCACATCCTGGGTGGTACGGTTATGAGCGATCAGCTCATGGGCACTCGGCATGTCGATGCCGTAGACGTTAGGGTAGCGCACGGCCGGGGCCGCAGAGCAGAAATACACGTTCTTGGCGCCGGCTTCACGGGCCATCTGAATGATCTGCTTGCACGTGGTGCCACGGACGATGGAGTCGTCCACCAGCATCACGTTCTTGCCGCGGAACTCCAGTTCGATGGCGTTGAGCTTCTGGCGTACGGATTTTTTCCGTGCAGCCTGGCCTGGCATGATGAAGGTCCGGCCAATGTAGCGGTTCTTCACGAAGCCTTCGCGGAACTTGACGCCCAGGTGGTTCGCCAGCTCCAGGGCCGCGGTGCGGCTGGTGTCCGGGATCGGGATGACCACGTCGATGTCATGGTCCGGACGCTCGCGCAGGATCTTGTCGGCGAGTTTCTCACCCATGCGCAGGCGGGCCTTGTAGACCGAGACGCCATCGATGATCGAGTCCGGACGCGCCAGGTAGACGTGTTCGAAGATGCACGGGGTCAAGGACGGGTTGGTCGCGCACTGACGGGTGTGCAGCTTGCCGTCTTCTGTGATGTAGACCGCTTCGCCCGGGGCCAGGTCGCGAATCAGGGTGAAGCCCAGCACGTCCAGGGACACGCTTTCGGAGGCAATCATGTATTCGACGCCTTCGTCGGTGTGGCGCTGGCCGAACACGATCGGGCGGATGCCGTGGGGATCGCGGAAACCGACGATGCCGTAGCCGGTGATCATTGCCACCACCGCATAGCCGCCGACGCAACGGTTGTGCACGTCGGTCACGGCGGCAAATACGTCTTCTTCGGTCGGCTGCAGCTTGCCGCGCTGGGCCAGCTCGTGGGCGAACACGTTGAGCATCACTTCCGAGTCGGAATTGGTGTTGACGTGGCGCAAGTCAGATTCATAGATCTCCTTGGCCAGTTGCTCGACGTTGGTCAGGTTGCCGTTGTGCGCCAAGGTGATGCCGTACGGCGAGTTGACGTAGAACGGCTGGGCTTCAGCCGACGTCGAGCTGCCCGCGGTCGGATAGCGCACGTGGCCGATACCCATGTGACCGACCAGGCGCTGCATGTGGCGCTGGTGGAACACATCACGCACCAGGCCATTATCCTTGCGCAGGAATAACCGGCCGTCATGGCTGGTCACGATACCGGCAGCGTCCTGGCCGCGGTGCTGGAGCACGGTTAGCGCGTCATACAGCGCCTGATTGACGTTCGACTTACCGACGATACCGACGATGCCACACATGCGACGCAACCCCTACTTAATGGATCTGAACTGAACAACACTCACTGCGGCGTTTTGGCCGTCGGCAAGAGGTGTTCCTTGAACGGTATTTCAGCGGGTACGCTGATACCGCTGGCAAGCCACTGACTACTCCAACCCAGGATCAGGTTTTTGGACCAGTCTGCGACCAATAGAAATTGTGGCACGAGCCGGGACTCCTGCCACCACGTATCCTGCTGTACCGGCCCCAGGCTCAAGAGCCCGACGGCCACGACCACCAGCAACGCGCCACGCGCCGCGCCAAAGGCCATGCCCAGGAACCGGTCCGTCCCGGAAAGCCCGGTGACGCGAATCAGTTCGCCGATCAGATAATTGATCATTGCGCCAACCAGCAAGGTGGCGATAAACAAGATGGCACAGCCCGCGATCACGCGAGCCGACGGAGTTTCGATGTATCCGGCGAGGTACTGGGACAGCGAACCACCAAACATCCAGGCTACGACTCCCGCGATGATCCAGGTCAGCAGCGAGAGGGCTTCCTTGACGAAGCCGCGACTCAGACTGATCAATGCGGAGATGGCGACGATCGCAACGATCGCCCAGTCAACCCAGGTAAATGGCACGGTGCAGCCTACAGACGGATAAGGCGGCGCATTTTAGCAGAGCGCAGGGCTGTCGGTAAGCTGCACGATTCAAATCAGCCAAATCGCTGTCAGCCGCGCTCTGGCTGGAAGCGCACCACAAAACCCTTGAGGTTCTGCTGGCGGCTAAGCAGATCACGCAGGCGGTCGGCTTCGGCGCGCTCGATCAGCGGCCCGACAAACACCCGGTTCTTGCCATCGGCGGAGCGGATGTAGGCGTTGTAGCCCTGGCTGCGCAGGGTTTTCTGCAAGTTCTCGGCACTTTCGCGACTGGTCAGGCTGGCCAGCTGCACCGACCAGCTGACCGACAGGCCATTGGCATCCACGCGGCTTTGCGTGGTGTCAGGCTTGGTCGTGGCGGCGGTAATCGGCTGGCTTGGAGCCGGCTTGACCGCTGGAGCAGCCGGAACGGGAGCTGGAGTTGGAGCGACTGACGGCTTGGTCGGTGCGGCAGGCGCAGGCGTTGCGGGTGCAGGCGCAATCGGCATCGACGGCACCGATTGTTCGGCCAATTCCTCGTCGCTCGGGACAGGTTCCTGAGGCAACGCCTGGGGCTCGGGCACCGCCACTGGCTCGACTTGCACCGGCGGCACCGAAGGCGCCTGGGGCGCGGCCGGCGCGTCGACCGTGACCTGGCGTTGCTCGTCCTGACGGGAAAACAGCATCGGCAGGAAAATCACCGCCAGGGCCACCAACACCAAGGCCCCGACCATGCGCTGCTTGTACGCCTTATCCAGCAATGCCATCTGCAGCCTCCTCCGTGGAGCGCCGGGCCAACCATTGAAGGGCCTCGGCAACACAAAAAAATGATCCGAACAGCAGGATTTCATCATCGGCCGTCGCCAGCGCGCACTGCCCTTCCAGCGCGGCGGCCACGCTAGCGTAGGCCTGCACTGAAGCGCCATGGCGCTGCAAGGCTTCCTGCAACTGCGCCGCGGTACGCGAGCGCGGCGAATCCAGTGACGTCACCGCCCAATGCTGGACACTAGCACCCAACGCCTCGACAACGCCATCCAGATCCTTGTCAGACAGTAGCCCGAACACCGCCAGGCGCCGCCCCACCACGGGTCGCCGTGCCAGGCGCTCGGCCAGGTACTGCGCCGCGTGGGGGTTATGGCCGACATCCAGCAACAGGTTCAGACGCTTGCCTTGCCAGTCGAACTGACGACGATCGAGGCGCCCGACCACACGGGTCGCCTGCAGCGCCTGGACGATTTGCCCGGCATCCCATGGCAAACCCAGCAACAGGTAGGCCTGGAGCGCCAGCGCGGCGTTTTCCATCGGCAGGTCCAGCAAGGGCAGATCGTGCAACTCCACTGGATTGCCCTGCAGGTCGCTGCCGCGCCATTGCCAATGCTGCTCGGTCATCGCCAGGTCGAAATCCCGCCCGCGCAGAAAGAACGGGCAGCTCAATTCGCGAACCTTGTCCAGCAACGGCTGGGGGGGATTGAGATCGCCGCAAAGCGCAGGCGCGCCCTGGCGAAAGATGCCGGCCTTCTCGAAGGCCACGGATTCGCGGGTATCGCCCAGGTAATCGGCATGGTCCACACCAATGCTGGTGACCAGTGCAATGTCTGCGTCCACCAGGTTGACCGTATCCAGCCGTCCGCCCAGGCCCACCTCCAGCACAACCGCATCGAGACCGGCACGGGCAAACAACCAGAACGCCGCCAGGGTGCCCATCTCGAAATACGTGAGGGTTGTATCGCCTCGCCCGGCTTCCACCGCGGCAAAGGCTTCGCACAGCTGGACGTCAGTGGCTTCGACGCCGTTCACTTGCACCCGCTCGTTGTAGCGCAGCAGGTGCGGCGAGCTGTAGACACCGACGCCCAGCCCCTGGGCCCGCAGCAGCGAAGCCACGAAGGCGCAGGTCGAACCCTTGCCGTTGGTGCCAGTGACGGTGATGACCCGGGGCGCCGGCTTGGACAGCCCCATCCGGGACGCTACCGCTTGCGACCGCTCCAGCCCCATGTCGATGGCCGAAGGATGCAACTGCTCGAGGTAGGCAAGCCAGTCGCCCAGGGTGCGTTGGGTCATAGTCCGGCAGGCACTGGCGGAACCACGATCGGCTCGATCGGCGCGGCGACGAATTTCGGCGTCGGCAGCCCCATCAGTTGCGCCAGCAGATTGCCCAGGCGCGGACGCAACTCCTGACGATGGATGATCATGTCGATGGCGCCGTGCTCCAGCAGGAACTCGCTGCGCTGGAAGCCTTCCGGCAGTTTTTCACGCACGGTCTGCTCGATCACGCGCGGGCCAGCGAAGCCGATCAGGGCTTTCGGCTCGCCGACGATCACGTCGCCCAACATGGCCAGACTGGCGGAAACGCCACCGTAGACCGGGTCGGTCAGCACCGAGATGAACGGAATGCCTTCTTCGCGCAGACGCGCCAGCACCGCGGAGGTCTTGGCCATTTGCATCAGGGAGATCAGCGCTTCCTGCATCCGCGCACCGCCGGAAGCGGCGAAGCAGATCATCGGGCAACGGTTTTCCAGAGCGTAGTTGGCGGCACGAACGAAGCGCTCACCGACGATGGCACCCATGGAGCCGCCCATGAAGGAAAATTCGAAGGCCGACACCACCACCGGCATGCCCAGCAGGGTGCCACTCATGGATATCAGCGCGTCTTTTTCGCCGGTCTGCTTCTGGGCAGCGGTCAGGCGATCCTTGTACTTCTTGCCGTCACGGAATTTCAGACGGTCCACTGGCTCCAGGTCGGCACCCAGCTCAACACGGCCTTCTGCATCGAGGAAAATGTCGATACGGGCACGCGCACTGATGCGCATGTGATGGTTGCACTTGGGGCAAACGTCCAGGGTCTTTTCCAGCTCGGGGCGGTACAGCACCGCTTCGCAGGATGGACATTTGTGCCACAGACCTTCAGGCACCGAGCTTTTCTTCACCTCGGAACGCATGATCGAAGGGATCAGTTTGTCTACCAACCAGTTGCTCATGCTTTCTTTCTCCAGTACCGGCGGCCCGAACGCTTTGGTTCGCGGCCCCGCGTATGCCCTTGAGCTAAATTCATTGTGCGGCGAGTCGAGGGGCCACCACGGTCAGTACAAAACATGACCTGCGTGCAACCCAACCTTCCTCAGCCATCCCGGCAACCGCACGGCGGCTACCACTTCGCTATCGGCCCACCCGGAGGCGGCACCTGCCTGCTTTGTACAGTGCTGGTATGGACGGCGGCAGTCTGCCAGCCGTCACATTGACGACTGGCTGCTGCGCACAGCGGCCATGAATGCACGAATCTTTGCAGGGTCCTTGATGCCCTTGCCCTGCTCCACACCTCCGCTCACGTCCACCGCGTAAGGGCGGACCTGGCGAATGGCCTGGGCCACGTTGTCCACGGTCAGGCCACCGGCCAGGATGATCGGTTTGTCCAGGCCTTGGGGCACCAGCGACCAATCGAACGCTTCGCCGGTCCCTCCGGGAACGCCTTCCACATAGGTGTCCAGCAAAATGCCGCTGGCACTGGCGAACGCTGCGCAACTGGCGGCAATGTCATCCCCGGCCTTGACCCGCAACGCCTTGATGTACGGACGATGCCAGCCTTCGCAATCGGCCGGGGCCTCGTCGCCATGAAACTGCAACAGGCCCAGCGGCACCGCATCGAGTATTTCACCCAACTCGCAACGACTGGCGTCGACGAACAGGCCCACGGGCGTCACGAACGGCGGCAAGGCCTGGATAATCGCCCTCGCCTGCTGCACCGTCACCGCGCGCGGGCTCTTGGCATAAAACACCAGCCCGATGGCATCGGCCCCGGCCTCGACAGCCGCCAACGCGTCCTCGACGCGGGTAATCCCGCAAATCTTGCTGCGAACGACCGGCATGGTGGGTAAAACCTCAGGCAAATCCGTGAAAGTCCCGGATGGTAGCAAATGCTGCGGAGGGCGTCAGCCGTCGAGTTCCGAGAAGCCCGTGAGGAAATGTGGCCCGATGTAACGCTCCGGCAGCTCGAATTCATCGCGATATTCGACCTGTACCAGGTACAAGCCAAACGGGTGCGCGGTGACGCCACCGGAGCGACGGACACGACTGTCGAGCACTTCCTTGATCCACTCCACCGGCCGTTCGCCAGCACCAATGGTCATCAGCACGCCGGCAATGTTGCGCACCATGTGATGCAGGAACGCGCTGGCGCGGATGTCGAGCACGATCATCTTGCCGTGACGGGTCACGCGCAGGTGATGCAACTCCTTGATCGGCGATTTGGCCTGGCACTGGCCGGCACGGAAGGCGCTGAAATCATGGACACCGACCAGGTATTGCGCGGCCTCGGCCATGCGTTCGACGTCCAGCGGGCGGTGATTCCAGGTGATTTCTTCATTCAGGTGCGCCGGGCGGATCTGATCGTTGTAGATCACGTAGCGATAACGCCGGGCGATGGCCTTGAAGCGTGCATGGAAATGCGCCGGCATCACCTTCGCCCAACTGACGCTGACGTCGTGGGGCAAGTTGATGTTGGCGCCCATCACCCAGGCCTTCATCGAACGCTCGACCTGGGTGTCGAAATGCACCACTTGGCCGCAGGCATGCACGCCGGCATCGGTACGGCCGGCGCAATGCAACGACACGGGCGAGTCAGCGACTTTGGACAGGGCGTTTTCGAGGGTTTCCTGCACCGTCAACACACCGGAAGCCTGGCGCTGCCAGCCACGATAGCGCGAGCCTTTGTATTCAACGCCCAAGGCGATCCGGAAAAAGCCGTCGGCCGCCATTTCGGCGGCCGGGTTGTCTATGTTTGCCAAGGAATTACAGCCTGCTGAAGTACGCAAAGGCGGGCATTATAAGGCCGATGGCTAGGGATGCCAGTCCGGCGGGTGATCCTGTGTTGAATGGGCTGGCGCTATCGCGAGCAAGCTCGCTCCCACAGAGGCTCAGGTGATTTTCCGGACCAAGACAAGCCCTTGTGGCGAGGGAGCTTGCTCCCGCTCGAGTGCGCAGCGCTCGCAAAAGTGCTCGAGGCACCATGGAGAGGGTCTGCTTCGCAGCCCAGCGGGAGCAAGCTCCCTCGCCACCAAGAGCGGTGCGAATCACCCGCAAAAAAAACGGCAGCCTCACCGGCTGCCGTTTTTGTATAACCGCTGATTCACGCCAGGCGCGACAACATCTCCTGCGCTTCGCTCTTCTGGGTAGCGTCGCCTTCGCTGAGGACTTCGCCAAGGATGTCGCGGGCGCCGTCGTTGTCGCCCATGTCGATGTAGGCCTGGGCCAGATCGAGCTTGGTCGCCACTTCATCGGTACCGCTAAGGAAGTCGAAGTCCGGTTCATCTTCGGCGCCGACCAAGGCATCTTCGGCGGTAAACGTCGGCTGGCCCAGGCTGTCGGACAGGCGATCCAGCTCGGCGTTCACATCGTCCAGCTCGGACTCGAAGGCATCCTTGGGCGCATCGTGCGCGTCCATTTCGTCAGACAGGGACAGATCGAAATCCGCTGGCAGTTCGAGATCGTCGGCTGGGATGTCGGCCAAGGCTGGCGTTTCAGTCGCAGGCAGATCCAGGCCCTTGAGGTCGTCGTCCAAGTCCAGCAGGAAGTCTTCATCGTCGAGCGCCGCAACCGGCGTCGGCGCCTCGGCGCCCAGGTCCAGGTCGAATTCCGACAGGTCGTCCAGGCTTTCGTTGGCTTCAGTCTGCTGCTTGAGCACCGACTCGAAACTCAGGTCGTCATCTTCCGGGAACGCGTCCAGCTCAGCGACAGGCTCTGGCGCCGGCGCAACCGGGGTCGCTTCCAGGTCATCCAGGCTCAGGTCGAAAGCGTTGTCCAACTCCTCGTCGGTCGGCGTCTTGTCTTCCAGCAGGTCCTTGACGTACTGCGCGTCCAGCTCTGCTGCCACGGTCGCGGCGGCCAAGCCTGCGGCGGTGGCGACCACCATGGCCGGGAAACGGCTTTTCAGCTGTTCGACCTGGGCGAAATTCTCGCCATTGGCCACCAATTGGCGTTCTTGGGCGACGAAAGCGTCGCGGTCGCCCTGCTGACCGTAGACTTCCATCAGCTTCAGGCGCAGGTCGCTGCGCTGAGGCTCGGCCTTGATGCCTTGCTCAAGCAAGTCAGCGGCCTGGTTCAAGCGACCGCGGTCGATATGGGACTGGGCCTGGGGCAGCACGTCGTCGGAGCGCTCGGCAGCCGGAGCCACCAATGGCGCCGCGATAGGCGGTGTGACCACCACAGGCGCGACCACCGGAGCCGGCTTGGGTACTGGCGCAGGGGCAGGCGCGGGTTTTGGCTCGAGTTTCACGCTTGGCGGTGGAACATCAATGCCCTCGAAGCTGCTCGGGGGCAGATCGAGCTCCGGGGAGAAGTCAGCCTCCTCCTCAAGGGCTCGAGCCATGCGCAAATGCTTTTCCGCTTCCTGTTGAGCCTTGCGGCGACGGGCGAGCAACAACAGCAGCAACAGCAGGAGCACCGCGCCGCCGCCAATCAATCCCAGCAGGATCGGGTTGGTCAGCAGGTCGTTGTACTTTTGCTCGTTGGACGCGGCAGGCGTCGGCTCGACCGGAGCGGCAGGCGGCGTCGCTTCCGGGGCCGCCTCTGGCGCAGGCGCAGCCGTCGGGGCCTGTGCCGCTGGCGCAGGGGTCAACTCTGCGGACATTGCAGGAGGTGCCTCGCCAGCAGGAGGAACGGCAGCACCTTCGGCCTGCATCTTGGCCAGTTGGTTGTTCTTCAGCTCGATCAGGCGCTGCAGTTTGTCCAGTTGGCTCTGCAGATCTGCCATGCGACTTTTCAGTTCTTCGTTATCCCGGCGAGCCGAGTCGAGGCTTTCCTGGGTGACTGCAAGCTTGTTGCTAAGCGCCTGGGCATCACCGGCAGCGCCCTTGCCCTTGCCGCCCGCCTTCGCCGAGTCGGCCGACACCAGGCTCAAGTTGTCGCGACCGGCAGCCTGCGCCGGCGCGCCTTCGCCACGGCCACGCTTGGTGGCATCCAACTGCTGCTTGCCAGCACCCGCCACGCCACGGCGACCCGAGCGCCAGGCGGCGTTCTGCGCAGCCACTTCAGCGATGGCCTGGGGTTGCGGCAGTGCAGTGCTTTGCACCGGGTCGGGCAGGCGCAAGACCTGACCGGTCTTGAGCAGGTTGATGTTGCCGTTGATGAATGCGTTCGGGTTCAACGCCTGGATCGCAAGCATGGTTTGCTGGACCGACCCACCATTACGCACCTTGGCGGCGATTTCCCACAGGGTATCGCGCGGCGTGGTGGTGTATTGGGAAGGCTTGGTGGCCCCGGTGACCGGCGTGGCCACGACCTGGGGCGGTTTCGCCCGGGCCGCGTCAGCGGCCTGTGGCGAGAATTTGGAAGGATCGAGCAATACGCTGTAGTCGCGCAGCAGACGGCCGTTGGGCCACATCACCTGCACCAGGAACTTGACCATCGGTTCAGACAGCGGCCGGCTGGACGTTACCCGCAGGACGCTCTTGCCATTGGCGTTGATCACCGGGGTGAAGCTCAGGTCGTTGAGAAAGGCCTGGCGGTCGACGCCGGCCTTGGCGAAGTCATCGGGCGAGGCCAGGCTCGGCACGACTTCGGCAGCGGTCAGTTGCTGGACGTCGAGCAACTCGATCTCGGCGACCAGAGGCTGGTTCGGCGTCGACTTCAGGGTCAATTCCCCGAGCCCGAGCGCTTGCGCCATACCGGAGGACAGCGCCGAGGCGGCCGCTATTGCTAACACCAGTTTGCGAACTTGAACCATAGCCTCTTCCTTTGTTTGAACATTCCTCGGCCAGCGAGAAGGTATTGATGCCGCTGCCGTAAGGCATTGCGCGCAGCCCCGATGCGACGGTGCGCGCGATCATTTCACTCATGCCCCGGGAAAGTCGCCCAGAGGGATGTTCGCCTTCAGCACTCCGACCAAGCATAGCGCCCAGCTAGAATCATTCGACAAATTGATGCCAAGTATCTTTTACAGCAAGTCTTTTATCAACAACTCAGCCACCTGCACGGCATTGAGTGCCGCGCCCTTGCGCACGTTATCTGACGTCAGCCACATATTTAGTTCCGCCGGATCGTCGATCCCACCGCGCACACGACCAACGTAGACCACATCCTGCCCCACCGCATCGCCCACCGCCGTCGGATAATCGCCCGCATCCACCAACTCGATACCGGGTGCCGCTTCCAACGCCGCGTTGACCTTGACCAGGTCGATGGGACTCGCAGACTGCACAGTCACGCTAAAGCTATCGCCAAAAAACACCGGGGCTTGAATGCAAGTTACGGAAATCTTTAACAAAGGTTGATTCAGCAGCTGGCGCAACTCGCGGACCAGGCGCTTTTCCAGTTGCGTATGACCCTGCTCGTCAGGGGTGCCGACCTGAGCCAGCAGGTTGAACGCCATCTGTCGATCAAAGAATTTCGGCTCCAGCGGACGGGCGTTGAGCAGCTCGGCGGTCTGGCGCGCCAATTCGCTCACCGCCACGCGGCCCTGGGCCGACACAGCGAGGCTCGCGGTCAGGCTGATGCGCTGCAAGTCCAGGCATTCGCGCAGCGGCGCCAGCACCACCGCCAAGGCCGTGGCCGAAGCGCTGGGGCTGCTGACCTGCAACGGCTTGCCCAAGCCGGCGAGCATCTGGGCATTGGCTTCCGGCACGATCTGCGGGGCCTGTTCAGGCGGCAAGGCCCCGGACAGGTCGATCAGCGCACAGCCAGCCGCCGTGGCCCGCGGGGCGAAACTCAGGGTCACTGCCGGACCAGCGGCGAAGAACACCAGTTGGACCTTGCTGAAATCGAACTCGTCGACTTCGCGCACCCGCACGTTTTTGCCGCGGAACATCACCGAGCTGCCTGCCGATTCGCTGCTGGCCAGCAGGTGCAGGTTGCCGACCGGGAAGTCCCGCTCTTCGAGAATCTGCACGAGGGTTTCGCCGACAGTACCGGTGGCGCCGATCACGGCAATATCAAAGGACTGGCTCATGGGTCTACCTCAGGTAAAACGTGGGGAGCGGCACTTTACCGGGTGGCTGGCGGGCAAGCAATTGAACACAAGAGAACCTGTGGCACTCACCCGACCGAGATAAAAAAACCCGCACCTCTCACAAGGCACGGGTTCTTTCACAGCAGCAATCGATCAACGTTCGAGCAGGATCCGCAGCATGCGACGCAGCGGTTCGGCCGCGCCCCACAGCAGTTGGTCGCCGACGGTGAAGGCACCGACGAACTGCGAACCCATGTTCAGTTTGCGCAGACGGCCCACCGGTACGTTCAGGGTGCCGGTGACCTTGGTCGGGCTCAGCTCCTGCATGCTGATTTCGCGGTTGTTCGGTACCAGCTTGACCCAAGGGTTGTGCTGGCTGATCAGCCCTTCGATGTCGGCGATCGGCACGTCTTTGTTCAGCTTGATGGTCAGCGCCTGGCTGTGGCAGCGCATGGCGCCGATGCGCACGCAGATGCCGTCCACCGGGATCGGGCTCTTGAAGCGACCGAGGATCTTGTTGGTTTCGGCCTGGGCCTTCCACTCTTCGCGGCTCTGGCCGTTAGGCAGTTCCTTGTCGATCCAGGGGATCAGGCTGCCGGCCAGCGGTACGCCGAAGTTCTCGGTCGGGTAGGCATCGCTGCGCATCGCCTCGGCGACCTTGCGGTCGATGTCGAGGATGGCGCTGGCCGGGTTGGCCAGGTCATCGGCGACGGCGGCGTGGGTGGCGCCCATCTGCTTGATCAGCTCACGCATGTTCTGCGCGCCGGCACCGGACGCCGCCTGGTAGGTCATGGCGCTCATCCATTCCACCAGACCCGCTTCGAACAGGCCGCCCAGGCCCATCAGCATCAGGCTGACGGTGCAGTTGCCGCCGATGTAGTTCTTGGTGCCCGCGTCCAGCTGCTGGTCGATGACCTTGCGGTTCACCGGGTCGAGGATGATCACCGCGTCATCCTGCATGCGCAGGCTGGAGGCGGCGTCGATCCAGTAACCCTGCCAGCCGGCTTCACGCAGCTTGGGGAAGACTTCGCTGGTGTAGTCGCCACCCTGGCAGGTCAGGATCACGTCGAGGGTCTTGAGCTCTTCGATGCTGTAGGCATCCTTGAGCGCACCGATGTCCTTGCCCACGGACGGGCCCTGGCCACCGACATTGGAAGTGGTGAAAAACACCGGCTCAATGAGATCGAAATCCTGCTCTTCCAGCATTCGCTGCATGAGCACGGAACCGACCATGCCGCGCCAACCGATCAGACCTACACGTTTCATCGCAACTACACCTATACAAAAGTGGGCCACCGTCGGAGCGGTGGGCCCGAAAGATTACAGATTCCGCAGCGCGGCGACTACTGCATCGCCCATTTGCTGCGTACCGACTTTGGTACAACCTTGCGACCAGATGTCACCGGTGCGCAAGCCTTGGTCCAGGACCACACTGACGGCTTTTTCGATCGCGTCGGCGGCATCGTTCAAGTTGAAGCTGTAGCGCAGCATCATCGACACCGACAGGATGGTCGCCAACGGGTTGGCAATGCCCTGTCCGGCGATGTCCGGCGCCGAACCGTGGCACGGCTCGTACATGCCCTTGTTGTTGGCATCCAGGGAGGCCGACGGCAGCATGCCGATGGAGCCAGTGAGCATCGACGCTTCGTCGGACAGGATGTCGCCGAACATGTTGTCGGTGACGATCACGTCGAACTGCTTCGGCGCACGCACCAGTTGCATGGCGGCGTTGTCGACGTACATGTGGCTCAGTTCGATGTCCGGGTAATCCTTGGCCACCTGCTCGACCACTTCACGCCACAGTTGGCTGGAAGCCAGTACGTTGGCCTTGTCCACCGAGCACAGCTTCTTGCCACGCACGCGGGCCATGTCGAAGCCGACCCGGGCGATACGGCGGATTTCGCTTTCGCTGTACGGCAGGGTGTCATAGGCCTGGCGCTCGCCATTTTCCAGCTCACGGGTGCCACGCGGGGCGCCGAAATAGATACCACCGGTCAACTCGCGGACGATGAGGATGTCCAGGCCCGAGACGATTTCCGGTTTCAGGCTCGAGGCGTCGGCCAGTTGCGGATAAAGAATCGCCGGACGCAGGTTGCCGAACAGGCCCAGTTGCGCGCGAATCTTCAGCAGGCCGCGCTCAGGACGGATGTCGCGTTCGATCTTGTCCCACTTCGGGCCGCCCACGGCACCCAACAGCACGGCATCGGCTGCACGGGCACGGTCCAGGGTTTCATCGGCCAGGGGCACGCCGTGCTTGTCGATGGCGGCGCCGCCGATCACGTCGTG
The DNA here is from genome assembly GCF_900100135.1 of Pseudomonas sp. NFACC05-1. NCBI lineage: Bacteria > Pseudomonadati > Pseudomonadota > Gammaproteobacteria > Pseudomonadales > Pseudomonadaceae > Pseudomonas > Pseudomonas sp. NFACC05-1. The sequence continues at coordinate 88,774 of NZ_FMTR01000014.1, forward strand.
GCTGAGTTCGAAGCCCAGGCCATACTTGTCGTTTGCCAGCTCCAGGACCTTGACCGCTTCGGCCATGATTTCCGGGCCAATACCGTCACCGGGGAGAATCAGAATCTGCTTGCTCATGCGTTCCTCGTTTGCGCTATCGGCGCGCCAGGCTTTGTGTCCCTGGCGGGCCGGGAAAAATGCTATCGCTCGGCCCACAGCACCAGTACATCTGTACTGAACGAACCATCGGCCTCAATCTGAAAATATTCACGCACTTCGTCGCCCATCGAGCGCTGCAGTTGGAGAATCGCCGCCCGCATCACCTCGGGGGTACGCATGCGCTCGACCCACGAGCGGTACTCCAGGCGCAGGCGCTGACGCGAAGTACTGCGGGTGTACAGCCCCGCCTCGCTGACCTGCCGCAACCACTCACCGGCCGAATAATCGCGCACATGGCTGGTGTCACGCAGCACTTCGACGCTTTGCAGGTACGTGTCCAGCAACGGCGCGCCAGGCGACTGGACATCGATGAACGCCGCCACCCCGCCCGGCTTGAGCACTCGGCGCACTTCCCGCAACGCCAGGCCCAGATCGCTCCAATGATGCGCCGAATAGCGGCTGAACACGAAGTCGAACTCAGCGTCGGCGAACGGCAGGTGCTCGGCGGCGCCCCGTACCGTGCCGATATTACCCAGGCCACGCTCGGCAGCCGCCGTGGCAACCACGTCGAGCATCTGCTGGGACAAATCATAAGCCACCACTTCACCGGCCAGCGGCGCCACGTGGAAACTCACATGGCCGGCACCGCACCCCAGGTCCAGCACCCGCGCATCGCCACGACCGGCCAATGCAGCTTGTAGCAGCGCGAATTCAGCACCCTGGGCGTGCACGGCACTGCTCAGATAGGCCGAGGCCTGTTCACCGAATTGCTTTTGTACAACCTGACTGTGGGCGGTGCTGGTCATGGGATGTCCTTGTGGTTTTGTCTTGCCTGGGCCGGCCCCATCGCGAGCAAGCTCGCTCCCACGGGGGCTTTGTGAACGCCGCAAATCCAATGTGGGAGCGAGCTTGCTCGCGATGGTGTCTTTACGCCTTACGCAAAATCAAGCATCGCGAAACAACCAAGGCTGGCTCGCCCGGTGCTTGGCCTCGAACGCAGCAATCGCCTCGCCGTCCTGCAAAGTCAGGCCGATATCGTCCAGGCCGTTGAGCAGGCAATGCTTGCGGAACGCGTCGATCTCGAAACCCAGCACCTTGCCGTCGGGACGGGTCACGGTCTGGGCGGCCAGGTCGATCTGCAACTGATAGCCCGGGTTGGCCTCGACCTGCTGGAACAGCTCATCCACGTCAGCATCGCTGAGGATGATCGGCAGCAAACCGTTCTTGAAGCTGTTGTTGAAGAAAATGTCGGCATAGCTCGGCGCGATGATGCTGCGGAAACCGTACTCTTCCAGGGCCCATGGCGCGTGCTCACGACTGGAACCGCAGCCGAAGTTCTCACGGGCCAGCAGCACGCTGGCGCCTTGGTAACGCTCGGCGTTGAGCACGAAATCCTTGTTCAATGGCCGCTTGGAGTTGTCCTGGTACGGCTGGCCGACATCCAGGTAGCGCCACTCGTCGAACAGGTTCGGGCCGAAGCCGGTGCGCTTGATGGACTTCAGGAACTGCTTGGGAATGATCTGGTCGGTGTCGACGTTGGCACGATCCAAAGGCGCGACAAGACCGGTGTGCTGGGTAAAAGCTTTCATGCTGCGCTCCTTCAGATCAATTCGCGGACGTCGACGAAACGGCCGTTGACAGCCGCCGCCGCGGCCATGGCCGGGCTCACCAGGTGCGTACGGCCACCGGCGCCCTGACGGCCTTCGAAGTTACGGTTGGAGGTGGAGGCGCAATGTTCGCCCGACTCCAAACGGTCCGGGTTCATCGCCAGGCACATGGAGCAGCCCGGCTCCCGCCATTCGAAACCGGCTTCAAGGAAAATCTTGTCCAGCCCTTCCGCTTCCGCCTGGGCCTTCACCAGGCCCGAGCCCGGTACCACGATGGCCTGCTTGATGGTCGAGGCGACTTTGCGGCCCTTGGCGATCACCGCCGCAGCGCGCAGGTCTTCGATCCGCGAGTTGGTGCAGGAGCCGATGAATACGCGGTCGAGCTGAATATCAGTGATCGCCTGGTTGGCGCTCAAGCCCATGTATTTCAAGGCGCGGACGATGGAGTCGCGCTTGACCAGGTCCATTTCCTTGGCCGGATCCGGTACGTTCTGGTCCACCGCCAACACCATCTCAGGCGAAGTGCCCCAGCTGACTTGCGGCTTGATCTGCGTTGCGTCGAGCTCGACCACGGTGTCGAACTTGGCATCGGCATCGGAGACCAGGTCTTTCCAGGCCTCGACCGCCATGTCCCATTCGGCGCCTTTCGGGGCGAACGGACGGCCCTTGACGTATTCCACGGTTTTTTCATCGGCGGCCACCAGGCCGACGCGGGCACCGGCCTCGATGGACATGTTGCAGATGGTCATGCGGCCTTCGACGGACAAGTCGCGGATCGCACTGCCGGCGAACTCGATGGCATGGCCGTTACCGCCGGCGGTGCCGATCTTGCCGATCACGGCCAGGACGATGTCCTTGGCGGTCACGCCGAACGGCAACTTGCCTTCCACGCGCACCAGCATGTTCTTCATTTTCTTGGCGACCAGGCACTGGGTGGCAAGCACATGCTCCACCTCGGAGGTGCCGATGCCATGGGCCAGGGCGCCGAAAGCACCGTGGGTCGAGGTGTGCGAGTCACCGCAGACCACGGTCATGCCAGGCAAGGTCGCGCCCTGCTCCGGGCCGATGACGTGGACGATGCCTTGGCGCACATCGTTCATCTTGAATTCGACGATGCCGTATTCGTCACAGTTATCGTCGAGGGTCTGGACCTGCAGGCGCGAGACCTGGTCGGCAATGGCTTCGATGCCGCCCTTGCGCTCTGGCGTGGTCGGTACGTTGTGGTCCGGGGTCGCGATGTTGGCATCGATGCGCCAAGGCTTGCGCCCGGCCAGGCGCAGGCCTTCGAAGGCTTGCGGCGACGTCACTTCGTGGATGATGTGACGATCGATATAGATCAGCGCCGAGCCATCGTCGCGCTGCTTGACCAAATGCGAATCCCAGAGCTTGTCGTAGAGCGTTTTGCCGGCCATCAGACGGTTTCCTCATCAGCTTGTTTCTATGCCCCGGGTCCTGAGCGAATCAATAACCCCTTGGCTTGTGAGGCTGATCCTATGGGGTTACATTAAATAACTCAAATTCATATTTTTCATACTTTGCATAACCAACTGGAATTCAATCGGAACCGCCATGGATCTCGCCAACCTCAATGCCTTTATAGCCATCGCCGAGACGGGCAGTTTCTCCGGCGCCGGCGAACGCTTGCACCTGACCCAGCCGGCCATCAGCAAGCGTATTGCCGGCCTTGAGCAACAGCTCAAGGTACGCCTGTTCGACCGTCTCGGTCGTGAAGTGGGCCTGACCGAGGCGGGCCGGGCCCTGCTGCCACGGGCCTATCAGATCCTCAACGTGCTGGACGACACCCGCCGCGCCCTGACCAACCTGACCGGCGAAGTGACCGGGCGCCTGACGCTCGCCACCAGCCACCACATAGGCCTGCACCGCCTGCCGCCGTTATTGCGGGAATTCACCCGACGCTACCCCCAGGTGGCGCTGGATATCCAGTTTCTGGATTCGGAAGTGGCCTACGAAGAAATCCTCCATGGTCGGGCGGAACTGGCCGTCATCACCCTCGCCCCCGAACCCCATACGCTGGTACGGGCCAAGCCAGTGTGGGACGATCCCCTGGATTTCGTGGTCGCCCCGGAGCATGCGCTGCTGGAAAACGGCGCGGTCAGCCTGGCGGACGTTGCCTTGCATCCAGCGGTTTTCCCGGGGGGCAACACGTTTACCCATCACATCGTGCAACGGCTGTTCGAAGCCCAGGGCCTGACGCCGAACATCGCCATGAGCACGAATTACCTGGAAACCATAAAAATGATGGTCTCCATCGGCCTGGCCTGGAGCGTCTTGCCGCGCACCATGCTCGACGAACAGGTGGCGCGCATTCCTTTGCCGGGCATACAACTCAGTCGCCAGCTAGGCTATATCTTGCACACCGAACGGACGCTATCGAATGCCGCACGGGCTTTCATGGCCTTACTGGACGCACAAATCGATTTGCCAGGGACAAGGGCATAGGTTGTGCCGCGCCTGTAGGGCCCGAACGCTTGTGCTTTATGCCCAAACCCGCTCAAGGCTCGCGAGATAATGCCCAAACCCGCTGACCACCTTCCGCCCTTGCCACGCATCCAGGCGCTCGACCCGAAACGGTCCGAACAAAGCTGGGACAGCGCGCAGCAGTTGCTGGCCGCCCTGAACGGTGCACGGCTGGGGGCCTGGTCGTGGGACATCGACAGCGGACAGATCAGCTGGTCCCGGGGCACCCAGGCGCTGTTCGGCTTCGATCCGCGCCAGCCATTGCCAGCGGATGTGGATTATCTGGACCTGTTACTACCCGAAGACCGGGCCCGGGCCGTGCGCGCCTTTCACGCAGCAGTGGCCGGAGCGCCGCTGGAACAGGCCATGCACCACCGCATCGTCTGGCCCGATGGCAGCCTGCACTGGCTGGAGATCAGCGGCAGCGTGCTGCCCGACAAACATGGGCGCCCGCGCATGATCGGGGTGATCCGCGAAATCACCCATCAGCGCGAGCGGGAACAGGCGCTGCGCAGTTCGGAAAAGCGCTTTGCCACGCTGTTCCACCTGAGCCCGAACATGGTGTTGCTGACCCGCCAGGAAGACGGGATGATCAGCGAGGCCAACCAGTATTTCGAAAGCCTGTTCGGCTGGCCGCTGCACGATGTGATTGGCCGGACCACCCTGGAACTGGGCCTGTGGGTCGACCCCGGGCAACGGGTAAAACTGTTGGAGGTCATCAAGGCCAGGGGCGAACTGGCGAGCATGGAGGTGGAACTGCGGGCCAGCAACGGCCAGATCCACACCGGCCTGCTCAGCGCACAGAAAGTCGAGCTGGAGGGCCAGCCCTACCTGTTGAGTACCTTCCTCGACACCACCGAGCGCAAACTCGCCGAACAGGCCCTCAAGGACAGCCAGGAACGCCTGGACCTGGCCCTTGACTCGGCGCAACTGGGCACCTGGGACTGGCACATTCCCAGCGGCATGCTCTACGGCTCGGCCCGGGCCGCGCAGCTCCATGGCCTGGAGCCCAAGCCGTTCCACGAATCGTTCGATGCGTTTTTCGAAGGCGTCCCCACTGAAGAACGCAACAACATGCGCAATGCCTATCGCAGCCTGCGCGAAGGCCCGGCGGGCAACTATCAGTTGACCTACCGCGTGCAACTGCCGGACGGCAGCTCGCGCTACCTGGAAAGCCGCGCCCGCCTCTACCGCAACGACGACGGCAGCCCCTTGCGCATGGCCGGCACCTTGCTCGACATCACCGACCAGGTGGAGCGCGAACAGAGCCTGGCCGCCTCGGAGGAAAAATTCGCCACACTATTCCAGGTCAGCCCCGACCCCATCTGCGTCACTCACCAGGACAGCGGCCGGTTCCTTGAGATCAATTCCAGTTTCACCCAGACCTTCGGCTGGACCGCCAGCGACGTGATTGGTCTCGACGCCGACGAAATCGGCCTATGGGATGCCTCGGGCAGCAGCCTGCAACGCATCGAACGGGTGATCCGCGAACAATCGCTGAACAATGTCGCCATCGTCGTTCACCATAAGAACGGCCAGCCATTGACCTGTGTGATTTCCAGCCGGCAAATCAACGTCGGCAACCAGCCCTGCATCGTCACGACCTTGCGGGACATCACGCAGCAACAACGCTCCGAAGCCGCCCTCAAGGCCAGTGAAGAGAAATTCGCCAAGGCGTTTCATTCCAGCCCCGACGCCATCACCATCACCGAGCTCGAAAGCGGTCGCTACCTTGAGGTCAACGACGGCTTCTGCCGGCTGACCGGCTACCGCGCCGACGAAGTGATCGGGCACACCGTCTACGAAGTGGGAATCTGGGCCGAAGAAAAACAGCGAGCCGCCTTGCTGGCCGAGCTGCGACTCAAGGGCCGCGTCGTTCACCAGGAGATGCTCGGGCGCAATAAACGGGGGGAAATCCTTACCGTGGAGGTCTCGGTCGAGCCCATCACCCTCAATGAAACGGCGTGCCTGCTGCTGACCGCCCGGGACGTGAGCCTGCTGCGCAATGCCGAAGCCCAGATCCGCCACCTGGCCTACCACGACCCGCTGACCAACCTGCCCAACCGCGCCTTGCTGATGGACCGGCTGAGCCAGCAGATCGCCCTGCTCAAGCGCCACAACTTGCGCGGCGCCCTGCTGTTTCTCGATCTGGATCACTTCAAGCACATCAACGACTCCCTCGGTCACCCGGTGGGCGACACCGTGCTGAAGATCATCACCGCACGCCTGGAGGCCAGCGTGCGCCTGGAAGACACCGTCGCACGGCTGGGTGGCGATGAGTTCGTGGTGCTGCTCAGCGGCCTGGAAGGCTCACGCAGCGATGTCAGCAAGCAAGTGCAGACCCTGGCCAACACCCTGCGCGAATTGCTCTCGGAGCCGATGTTCCTCGATGGCCAACGACTACAGGTCACGCCGAGCATCGGTATGGCGCTGATTCCCGACCACGGCTCCACACCCACCGATTTGCTCAAGCGCGCCGACATTGCGCTGTACCGCGCCAAGGACTCAGGGCGCAACACCTCGCAGATGTTCCACACCACCATGCAAAAAGCCGCCAGCGAACGGCTGCGCATGGAGACCGACCTGCGCCTTGCCCTGGCCCGTGGCGAGTTCAGCGTGCATTTCCAGCCCCAGGTCGATGCCCGGGACAACCGCATCATCGGCGCCGAAGCCCTGGTGCGCTGGCACCACCCGGACCTGGGCGCCCAATCGCCTAACGAATTCATCAAAGTGCTGGAGGACAGTGGCCTGATCCTGGAAGTCGGGACCTGGATCCTCGATGAAGCCTGCGACGGCTTCAAGCAACTGATCGCCAAGGGCAAGATCGATCCCCAGCAATTCAGCCTGTGCGTGAACATCAGCCCACGGCAATTCCGCCAGAGCGACTTTGTCGAACGCATCGAAAATAGCCTCATCACTCATGGCCTGCCCTTCTCCCTGCTGAAACTGGAGATCACCGAAGGCATCGTGATCCAGAACCTGGACGACACCATTGCCAAGATGCGCCGGCTCAAGAAACTGGGGGTGAGCTTCGCCATGGATGATTTCGGCACCGGTTATTCGTCGCTGACCTACCTCAAGCGCCTGCCGGTGGACACGCTGAAAATCGACCAGTCATTCGTGCGCGACGCCACCAGCGACCCCAACGACGCCGAAATCATCCGCGCCATCGTCGCCATGGCCCGCAGCCTCAACCTGATCATGATTGCCGAAGGCGTGGAGACCCTGGAGCAATTGCACTTCCTGCAAGGGCTCGATTGCCATCTATACCAGGGTTATTTGCATAGCCGACCGCTGCCGCTGGAGGCGTTTGAGCGGTTGTTGCCATAGAAAGGAATATGAGAAAGCCGAGCCAGGCGATGTTGTGGCGAGGGAGCTTGCTCCCGCTGGGCTGCGCAGCAGCCCTACAAAGCGGTCGACTGTACCTCGACAATTGATTGGGACTGCTGCGCAGTCCAACGGGAGCAAGCTCCCTCGCCACAGGTACAAATATGAAAAAGGGCGCCATCTGGCGCCCTTCTTCAGTTGCGATGCATCAGTTTTGCAGCGCGGGTTGCTGCTGCGCACCGTTGATCGGGATGCGCTTGGCTTTCGCCTCTTCCGGAACCACTCGCAGCAGGTCGATGCTCAACAGACCGTTACGCAGGCCGGCGGACTTGATCTCGATATGGTCGGCCAACCGGAAGGACAGCTTGAACGCACGCTGGGCGATGCCCTGGTGCAGGTAGGTGACGCTGTCGTTACTGGCTTCACGTTTGCCACCACTGATGGTCAGCACACCTTTTTCCACTTGCAGGTCCAGGTCTTCTTCCTGGAACCCGGCGGCGGCGACCACGATGCGGTACTCGTCATCACCATGTTTTTCCACGTTGTAGGGTGGATAGCTGCTGCCCGGCTCGTTGCGCAGGGCGGTTTCGAACAAGTCATTGAAACGGTCGAAACCTACCGAGGAACGGAACAGAGGGGCCAGCGAAAATGCAGTACTCATGATTCAAATCTCCTGAAAAATTCAGCAAGTTTTTTTGTCTCCGCGACCCGAATTCGGCATCGCGTAACCCTTATCTAGGGACCGCCAAAAACTTTTCAAGAGCTTTTTCTGAAATTTTTTTCAGGCCGCTTCGGTGCGCTGCACACCCAGCAAATGGCCCACCGCGTCCAGGTCGGTTTCCCGGCGCAAAGCGCTAAACAGCGCCACCGCTTCGGGGTAATTGCGAGTCAGCATCGCCAGCCACTGCTTCAACCGGCCCGGGGCCTGGCGCGGTGTCAGCTGCTCGACCACTTGCACCCAGAAGTCGTGGAGCATCGGCTGCAGTTCGACCCAGGACATCTCGACCACCTCCTCACCGGCTCGAGCGGCGGCGATCTGCCGGGCCAGGTCAGGACGGGAAACGAGACCGCGACCGAGCATGATGTCTTCGACACCGCTGATTTCGCGGCAACGGCGCCAGTCGTCCACGCTCCAGATATCGCCGTTGGCGAACACCGGCACCTTGACCACTTCCTGCACCCGCGGAATCCACTCCCAGTGGGCCGGAGGCTTGTAGCCGTCGACCTTGGTCCGCGCATGCACCACGATATGCGCCGCGCCACCTTCGGCCAGCGCCGTGGCACACACCAGCGCGCCGTCCGGGCTATCGAAACCCAGGCGCATCTTGGCGGTAACGGGGATATGCCTGGGCACCGCGCGGCGCACGTGTTCGACGATCTGGTTGAGCAACTCCGGTTCCTTGAGCAACACCGCCCCACCCCGGGATTTGTTCACGGTCTTGGCCGGGCAACCGAAGTTCAGATCGATAACCTGGGAACCCAACTCGCACGCCAACGCCGCGTTTTCCGCCAGGCACACCGGATCGGAACCGAGCAACTGCACCCGCAACGGCACGCCGGCAGCCGTCTGGGCACCGGTCAGCAACTCAGGGGCGAGCTTATGGAAATAGGCCGGCGTGAGCAGGCGGTCGTTGACACGGATGAACTCGGTGACACACCAGTCGATCCCGCCAACACGGGTCAGGACATCCCGCAGGATGTTGTCGACCAACCCCTCCATGGGCGCCAGGGCAATTTGCATGAAAAAGACACACTCAAGGAAAAAACGTGCGGCAGTTTACCGGATTTTGCCCATGACATCGGAATTCACCATCAATCCCTGTGGGAGCTGAGCTTGCTCGCGATGGCGGTGGATCAGCCCACGAGGATGCCGGACGGTTCCAGGGCGGGACCATAACCCTCGATGAATTCCTGCGGCATACGCTTGGGCCGGCCAGTGGACAGTTCGATGCAAACGAAGGTGGTCTGGGCCCGCAGCAACGTGGTGTTGTCGCTTGGCCGAATCAGCTGGAAATGCCGGGTCATCTTCAACCGCTGGTCCCAGTCGACGATCCAGGTCGCCAATTGCAACTCGTCGCCTTCATAGGCGGCTGCCAGGTAATCGATTTCATGCCGCACCACTGCCATGGCCCGGTCGAGGCGCCGGTACTCCACCAGATCCAGCCCCAGGCGCTGGGAATGACGCCAGGCACAGCGCTCGAGCCAGGTAACGTACACCGCGTTGTTGGCGTGCCCCAGCCCGTCGATGTCTTCGGCATTTACCTGAAGATCAATAATGAACGGTGTTGCGCGATCCCAGCCCATGCCCCTCTCCCGGTTGAATGTGGATCGGGGCAGTGTAACGGATGATCAAGCCGATTGCCGCGCTTGCAGGCTGCGCCCGGCCAGCAGTGATAACACCCCATCAATGACACGAGGATCGGCCAGCACCCGCTGGTGCCCACCCTCGGGCAATCGCAGCAAGCGGCTGTCGAACCAGGCTTCGTGGATCAGTTGCGATTCCTTGACCGAGACGAATGTGTCGTCCTCGGCATGGACGATCAGCCCGGGCAGATCCAGCTGGTAGTGGGAGACGTCCATCTTTGCGGCCCGCATGCCGACGTCACGCTCCACTTCGCGAATGAAGGCCGAACGTGCCTTGGGTGGCAACCCCATGATCCGGGCGAACCCGCGCAACACGCCAAGAATGCGGCCGGGCGCGGCAACACTGACCAGGGTCTCGGTACGCAACCCCAACTGAACCGCCAGCATGGCACTGGCACCGCCCATGGAATGCCCGATCACGGCTTGCAGCGGCGGTAATTCAGCCGCTGCTTCAAGCATGGCCCTGGCGAACAGCAAGACATTCGCCTCGCGACCAGGAGAGCGACCATGGGCCGGGCCATCCAGCGCCACCACCATGTAGCCGGCGTCCACCAACGCAGTGATCAACGCCCCGAACTGAGTGGGCCGCCCTTCCCAGCCGTGCATCAGCAGGACGACCGGGCCCCTGCCCCAACGTAACGCCGACAGACCGAAACGCAAGGTGATGCGCTCAGAACTGGCCAGCAGCGGCAACTCCCAGTCGCGGGGCGGCAGGTTCCGGGGCTGCATGAACACCCCACGCATCTTCTTCGCTACCAGGCGCGGAGCCACCCAACCAAGCGTGCCATTGACGCTACGAATCCAGCTCAACCTGTTCATCGCTCATCTCCAGGGCTTGCGCCTTAGCTCATCGCACCGCCGACTTGGCGGCGCGCAGCAAACGATCCGACAACTCTCCCGGGCCCAATGCCCGTGCCAGGGCCAGGCCACCCACCATCAAGGCAATGTCGGCCAAGACTTTGTCGGCGTCTTCCGGGCTGGCCGCCAATTGCGCGGTCATCAGCTCGATATGCTCATTGAGGACCTCACGGAACGCATCCGGCAGCCGGCCGAGCTCGCCGACCGACGCCGGGATCGGACAAGCGTTTTCGGTGGAATCGCGGTGCTTGCGCGACAGATAGAACGCCGCCACCAGGGCGCGCCGCTCTTCGCCTGTCAGCTCGCCGTCCATGTCGGCGATCAGGCCGCGACGCCGGCTGAGCAAGTGCTTGAATGCCTCCAGCATCAAGGCATCCTTGCTTTCGAAATGGGCATAAAAACCGCCCACCGTCAGGCCGGCCGCGCCCATCACCTCGCCCACGCTCGGCTCAGCCGGCCCACGCTGGATCAGCGCGTCGCTGGCGGCCTTGAGAATGCGTTCACGGGTTTGTGCCTTTTTATCGCTCATCGTCGCCTCCGAATATTACGATTGAAATATTATTCCTATAATAATTTTCCGCAAGCGGAAATTTTGACCGCCGGTCAGAAGTCTATTTTCAAGGACAAGGGAATTGGCCGAACGCCAGACAAACAAAAGGGCCATTCAAGAATTGAATGACCCTTATAAAATCCCGCAGAGCGGGTAATCGTGGCGTCCCCTAGGGGACTCGAACCCCTGTTACCGCCGTGAAAGGGCGGTGTCCTAGGCCACTAGACGAAGGGGACACAAACCTTCTGACTTGATCAGTGCTGAGAACTGATCGATTCAAGGACCGTGTGGCCAGACCTTGAACCTGTAATTGGTGGAGCTAGACGGGATCGAACCGTCGACCTCTTGCATGCCATGCAAGCGCTCTCCCAGCTGAGCTATAGCCCCGGATTTTTCGCCTCGCGGCGGAGCGACATCTTGCAACATCGCTTCTGTAAAACTGGCGTCCCCTAGGGGACTCGAACCCCTGTTACCGCCGTGAAAGGGCGGTGTCCTAGGCCACTAGACGAAGGGGACGCAAACCCTTCTATACAACTGATCAACGCTGAGTGTTGATCGCTTCAAGACCGGTGTGGCCAGGCCCTGAAGTGTAAATTGGTGGAGCTAGACGGGATCGAACCGTCGACCTCTTGCATGCCATGCAAGCGCTCTCCCAGCTGAGCTATAGCCCCTCATCGCTGAGGACGGGGCGAATCTTAAGGGCGTATCGGAGGGCTGTCAAATTTATTTTCAACAAATTTGAAAATTTTTTGCCGGGATAACAATCACTTACCGACAAACCCCGGAAAACCGGGGTATGTCCTGCCTCATTGAACGCTTATGCGATCGCGCCCAGCAGTTTTTCCCACTCCTTGTTTTCCTTCTTCGACACACCACCGAGCAGATCGATGGCCTGGCGCAGGCGGAAACGGGTCAGGTCCGGCCCGAGGATTTCCATCGCATCGAGCACCGACACCGAACTGGCCTGGCCAGTAATGGCGGCGAACATCAGCGGCATGGCATCGCGCAGTTTCAACTCCAGCGATTCGACCACGGCCTGGATGGTCGCGGTGATGCTGTCCTTCTCCCACTGACGCAGGCTTTCGAGCTTCCACAGGATCAGTTGCATCAACTGGCGCACCTGGTCGCCCGAAAGCTTCTTGGATTCGAACAACTTCGCATCCGGCGTCACGCCGCCGGCGAAGAAGAAACCGGCCAGCGGGGCGATCTGACTGAAGGTCTCTACCCTGCCCTGCACATGAGGAGCGATCTTCATCATGTACGCAGGGTTCAATGCCCACTTCTGCACACGTGCGGCGAACTCCTCCACCGGCAGGTCCCGCAGCCACTGGCCGTTGAGCCACGACAGTTTCTCGACGTCGAAGATCGGCCCGCCCAGGGACACGCGCGACAGATCGAAATGCTCGACCATTTCCTGCAGCGAGAACTTCTCGCGCTCGTCCGGCATCGACCAGCCCATGCGTCCCAGGTAGTTGAGCATCGCCTCGGGCATGAAGCCCATGCGCTCGTAGAACGTCACCGAGGTCGGGTTCTTGCGCTTGGACAGCTTGCTCTTGTCCGGGTTACGCAGCAGCGGCATGTAGCACAGCTGTGGTTGCTCCCAGCCGAAGTATTCGTAGAGCAGGATCAGTTTCGGCGCCGACGGCAGCCATTCTTCACCGCGCAACACGTGGGTGATGCCCATCAAGTGATCGTCGACCACGTTGGCCAGGAAGTACGTCGGCAGGCCGTCGGTCTTCATCAGCACTTGCATGTCCATGCGATCCCACGGGATCTCGACATCGCCACGCAGCATGTCCGGCACCACGCAGACGCCTTCGGTTGGCACCTTCATGCGGATCACATGAGGCTCGCCAGCCGCCAGGCGACGAGCGACTTCTTCCTTGGACAGCAGCAGCGCCCGGCCGTCGTAGCGCGGGGTTTCGCCACGGGCCATTTGCTCGGCGCGCATCTGGTCCAGCTCTTCGGCGGTGCAGAAACACGGGAACGCATGCCCCATGTCCACCAGTTGCTGGCAATACTGCTGGTAGATGTCACCACGCTCGCTCTGGCGATACGGACCGTGCGGGCCGCCGACGTCCGGGCCTTCGCTCCAGTCGATCCCCAACCAGCGCAGGGCGTCGAAGATCTGCTGTTCGGACTCGCGGGTCGAACGCAACTGGTCGGTGTCCTCGATCCGCAGAATGAACTCGCCGCCATGCTGCTTGGCAAAGCAATAGTTGAACAAAGCGATGTAGGCGGTGCCGACATGGGGATCGCCAGTGGGCGAAGGCGCGATGCGGGTGCGGACGGTGGTCATGGCATGTCTCGGAAAGAATATAAAAGCGAAGATCAAACAGGGGGCGAATGGTAACAGGCGATGGCGGGCGGGCTCCAGTGAGAGCGGGATTTGTGTCGCCAGTCGTCAGACCGAATCGCCCCCATCGCGAGCAAGCCCACTCCCACAAAGGATCATTGGGCGACTCGATCGAACTGTGGGGGCGAGCTTGCTCGCGATGACGCCCTTAAGGTCGCCACACAACCTCAGACAACCAGCAAACGCTCGCGCAACTTGCCAATCTCATCGCGCAACTGCGCCGCCGCCTCGAACTCCAGGTCCCGGGCCAACTGGTACATCTTCTCTTCCAACTGCCGGATGCGCTTGGTGATTTCGCTCGGCGAGCGCAGTTCGGCCTCGTAACGAGCGCTCTCTTCGGCCGCCTTGGCCATGCCCTTGCGCTTCTTGCTGCGCGAGCCGGGCACGGTGGCGCCCTCCATGATGTCGGCGACGTCCTTGAACACGCCTTTGGGGGTAATGCCGTTGGCCAGGTTGAAGGCGATCTGCTTGTCGCGACGGCGCTCGGTCTCGCCGATGGCCCGCTCCATGGAGCCGGTGATGCGGTCGGCATACAGAATCGCCCGGCCATTGAGGTTACGTGCCGCACGACCAATGGTCTGGATCAACGAACGCTCGGAACGCAGGAAACCTTCCTTGTCGGCGTCGAGAATCGCCACCAGCGACACTTCCGGCATGTCCAGGCCTTCGCGCAGCAGGTTGATCCCCACCAACACATCGAAAGTGCCCAGGCGCAGGTCGCGAATGATCTCGACCCGCTCCACCGTGTCGATGTCCGAGTGCAGGTAACGCACCCGCACGCCGTGGTCGGCCAGGTAGTCGGTAAGGTCTTCGGCCATGCGCTTGGTCAGCGTGGTGACCAGCACTCGCTCTTCCAGCGCCACGCGCTTGGAGATTTCCGAGAGCAGGTCGTCCACCTGGGTCAGCGCCGGGCGCACTTCGACTTGCGGGTCCACCAGCCCGGTCGGTCGCACCACTTGCTCGACCACCCGCCCGGCATGCTCGGCTTCGTAGTTGCCGGGCGTGGCCGAGACAAAAATCGTCTGCGGACTGACGCTTTCCCATTCGTCGAAGCGCATCGGCCGGTTGTCCAGCGCCGAGGGCAGGCGGAAACCGTATTCCACCAGGGTTTCCTTGCGCGAACGGTCGCCCTTGTACATGGCGCCGACCTGGGGCACGCTGACGTGGGACTCGTCGATGACCAGCAGGGCATCGGCTGGCAGGTAGTCATACAAGGTGGGGGGTGGCGCGCCCGCCGGACGGCCCGACAGGTAGCGCGAGTAGTTTTCGATGCCGTTGCAGTAGCCCAGCTCCAGGATCATCTCCAGGTCGAACCGGGTCCGCTGCTCCAGACGCTGGGCTTCCACCAGCTTGTTGTTCGAACGCAGGTATTCCAGGCGCTCCTGCAACTCGACCTTGATCCCTTCAATGGCGTCCAGCAGGGTTTCCCGGGGCGTCACATAGTGGCTCTTGGGGTAGAACGTGAAGCGTGGCAACTTGCGGATCACTTCACCGGTCAGCGGGTCGAACGCCGAGAGGCTCTCCACTTCATCGTCGAACAGCTCGATGCGAATCGCTTCCAGGTCCGATTCCGCCGGGTAGATGTCGATCACATCGCCACGCACCCGGAACGTCGCCCGGGCGAAATCCATGTCGTTGCGGGTGTACTGCAAGTCCGCCAGGCGCCGCAGCAAGGCGCGTTGGTCGAGTTTGTCGCCACGGTCCACGTGCAGTACCATCTTCAAGTACGTTTCCGGGCTGCCCAGGCCGTAGATGCACGACACCGTGGTGACGATGATCGCGTCCTTGCGCTCGAGCAAGGCCTTGGTCGCCGACAGTCGCATCTGTTCGATGTGATCGTTGATCGAGGCATCCTTCTCGATGAAGGTGTCCGACGACGGCACGTAGGCCTCGGGCTGGTAGTAGTCGTAGTAGGAAACGAAGTATTCCACGGCGTTATTCGGGAAAAACGCCTTGAACTCGCCGTACAGCTGCGCCGCCAGGGTCTTGTTCGGCGCCAGTACCAGGGTCGGGCGCTGAATCTGGGCGATCACGTTGGCGATGCTGAAGGTCTTGCCCGAACCGGTCACACCGAGCAACGTCTGGTGCGCCAGCCCGGCCTCGATGCCTTCGACCATCAGGCGGATGGCTTCCGGCTGATCGCCGGCGGGCTGGAAGCGGGTGACTAGCTGGAATTCAGACATGACATAACCTCTGGATTCACCCCTGTCGGCCAGCCGACAGGAACGAGAAAGACCGAAACGACGGGTGTCGCCCGAGGAAAAAGCTGGGATGCACACAATGTGGAGGTGAATGCCTTCGCTTTCAAGACGAACGTCCTACACGCCTTGAAGACTTTGACGCGGCGAAAGGACTAACGGTCGAAAAAAATCGAAAAAACTTAGCCTGAAAGCCGAATCGCCTGTCGCCGTGCCGAGTGATGGCCTCTATACTAGCTCCCCGTTTGTGCACCGCTCTAGTGCATTCGGCTGGAGCGCCACACCTCCCCTCACTCTCCATTAGAGCCGCGCAATAATGAGCCTGTTTTCCGCTGTCGAATTGGCACCCCGCGACCCCATCCTGGGCCTCAACGAAGCTTTCAACGCCGACACCCGTACCAACAAGGTCAACCTGGGTGTAGGTGTTTACTGCAATGAAGAGGGGCGTATTCCACTCCTGCGCGCCGTTGTCGAGGCCGAGACGGCTCGCGTGGCTCAGCACGTTTCCCGTGGCTACTTGCCGATCGACGGCATTGCCGCCTACGACCAGGCCGTGCAGACCTTGCTGTTCGGCAAGGATTCGCCGCTGATCGCCTCCGGTCGCGTCATCACCACCCAGGCCGTGGGCGGCACCGGCGCACTGAAGATCGGTGCCGACTTCCTCAAGCAACTGCTGCCTGACGCCGTCGTCGCCATCAGCGACCCAAGCTGGGAAAACCACCGCGCCCTGTTCGAAACCGCTGGTTTCCCGGTGCAGAACTATCGCTACTACGACGCCGCCACCCACGACGTGAACCGCAGCGGCCTGCTGGAAGACCTCAACGCCCTGCCCGACCGCTCGATCGTTGTGCTGCACGCCTGCTGCCACAACCCGACCGGCGTGGACCTGAGCCCGGAAGACTGGAAAAACGTGCTGGCCGTGGTCAAGGCCAAGAACCACGTTCCGTTCCTGGACATGGCCTACCAGGGCTTTGGCGCCGGTATCGACGAAGACGCGGCGGCCGTGCGCCTGTTCGCCGAGTCGGGCCTGACCTTCTTTGCCTCCAGCTCGTTCTCCAAGTCGTTCTCCCTGTACGGCGAGCGCGTCGGCGCCCTGTCGATCGTCAGCGAATCGAAAGAAGAAAGTGCCCGCGTGCTGTCCCAGGTCAAGCGCGTGATCCGCACCAACTACTCCAACCCACCGACCCACGGCGCCAGCATCGTCGCCGCCGTGCTCAACAGCCCGGAACTGCGGGCCCAGTGGGAAGCCGAGCTGGCCGAAATGCGCCTGCGCATTCGCGGCATGCGCATCCAGATGGTGGACATGCTGGCCAAGGCCGCCCCGCACCACGACTTCAGCTTCGTCGCACGCCAGAGCGGGATGTTCTCCTACTCCGGCCTGACCGTTGAACAAGTGACGCGCCTGCGCAACGAGTTCGGCATCTATGCCCTGGACACCGGCCGCATCTGCGTGGCCGCGCTGAACCAGAACAACATCGATGCGGTGACCAAGGCCATCGTCCAGGTGATCTGAAGGTCTCTGTAATGAAGAACGGGAAGCCATGGCTTCCCGTTTTTTTTGAGCCCGCACACCGACCCGTGGCGAGGGAGCTTGCTCCCGCTGGGCTGCGAAGCGGCCCTAAAGCCAGCCACCGCGGTGTGTCAGACTGATTGGCTCAAGCATTTCCTGGGGCTGCTACGCAGCCCAGCGGGAGCAAGCTCCCTCGCCACAAAAAGCCTCCAGGACTACAACTCCGTCGCCCGCTGGCTCGCCGCATCGTCGTACACGACGTACAGCGACTCGGCCACCTGGCTCTTGATCGCCTTGGTACTTTCCAGCCCCAGGACAAAACCCTCGGCCTTGCCCCCGGCACGGTTCAATTCCTCAGCCGTGCTGGCCTGGGTGATGGCGTCGTACAGTTTCTCGGCATGAGGCCCCACACCCTTGGGCAAGCTGATCTGGGCGGTACTCACAAGAGCACCTCGGCGCGGCGGGCACTGAGAAGAGGTAACAGGTGGTTCATGGCGCGTACCTTAATGTCGGCGAATGGCCGGCAGCGCATCCTGCCACTTCCGGGCGACCATGGTAGTCCTCTCCTGCCCTGACGGTAACTGCCAATCGTTGATTGACCATCAAAGGGCACCAGGAATGCGCCGCCCGCCAATGGACGCTTGACTTCTCTTTTCCAATCAGTAACATACGCGCCATTCCGCGATAGCTCAGTTGGTAGAGCAAGTGACTGTTAATCACTGGGTCCCTGGTTCGAGTCCAGGTCGTGGAGCCAGATAGCAAGCAATCAAGCCCCTGAATCGAAAGGTTCAGGGGCTTTTTTGTGGGAAAAATAAAGCGCAGCTGGTTGAAAAGACTTGCCGAGGTCGCTACAGGAACAATAATCCGGCGCCAAAAAGGCATTATGGTCTGAATCCTGCTTTCTTTTTTCCAACAACCCAAGCTGTCACGTGAGCGTCATGACAGGGCCGCAAACTGGCTCTGTCCGCCAACAACAGCTTCATAAGAACAAGGACGAAGGTATGCCCACACAAAACCCCCATCGCATCGTCGGCCTGTGCACCTCAAGCAAGGTGTACAACGTGCTGACCGAACTCAAGCAACTCGAAGGCCACCGCAGCGCCAAGTTCCTTTCCCTGTTGGCGGAAAACCTGGTGCGCAAGGGCCTGCTCAACGAGCAGGAAGTGGTGCACATGCTCGATCTGGTCGTCGATTGAGCGGCATCGATTCCTACTATTGAGCCGGTTGATTTTTCGTTACCCCCACTGAGTCGTAAGGTAACCCCCATCGATTGATGGAGGTGTCCCATGCCCAAGGTTCAAATCATGTCTGTCATTGGCAGCGCCGTCCCTGCCCCACTCCGGGAGCTCGGGTTGCTGGCCTGCTGGTATCTGGTGCAAGACGGCGTGACCATCAGCGGCCCGCTGACTTCACTGCCCGCCGCCCAGGCCCTGTCGCAACGCATCGGCCCGTACCTGCTGAGCGCCTAGGGCAACTGCACCCGCGGCGTGGTTTCGACGAACAGGGCCCAACTCGACATGAACAGCGCGGCGATCAGCGGCCCGATCACGAAGCCATTGAGCCCGAACACCGCCAGCCCGCCCAATGTCGAGACCAGCACCATGTAGTCGGGCATCTTGGTGTCCTTGCCCACCAGGATCGGGCGCAGGAAATTGTCCACCAGGCCGATCACGAACACCCCGAACAGCGTCAGCACCACGCCCTGCCAGATCGCCCCGGAAAGCAGGAAATACACCGCCACTGGCGCCCAGACGAGGCCCGCCCCCACCGCTGGCAACAACGACAGGAACGCCATCAGCACCGCCCAGGGCAACACCGTCGGAATCCCCAGGACCCAGAAGATCAGCCCACCCAGCGCCCCCTGGCTGATGGCGACCAGCAGGTTGCCTTTCACCGTGGCGCGCACCACTCGATTGAACTTCAGCTGCAGGCGGCGCTTTTGGTGTTCCGCCAAGGGAATGGCCATGCGCACCTTGCGCACCAGCTCCGCGCCGTCGCGCAGAAAGAAGAACAGCAGGTAGATCATCACGAAGAAGCTGACCATGAACTGAAAGGTGCCCTGCCCGAAACTGAAGGCCTGGGTGGCGAAGAACTCGCTGCCCTGCATCGCGCTCCTGACGATCTTGTCGCGCAAGCCGTTCAGGTTGCCCAGGCCGAAGCGGTCCAGCAGGTGCTGAAAGTACGGCGGCAAGGCATCCTTGAAACGGGCCAGGTAATCGGCAATGTCCAGTTCTCCGCTTTCCAGGCTCTTGTACAGCGCCGCGCCTTCCTGGACCAACAACGTGCTGATGATGATCACCGGCAAGATCGCGCTGACCACACAGATGCTCAACGTGAACAGCGCGGTGACATTGCGGTGCCAGCCGAATTTCAACTGCAGGCGGCGCTGCATCGGCGCAAAGACGATGCCCAGGATCACCGCCCAGAACACCGCGCCGTAAAACGGCAGCAGAATCCAGATGAACGCGATGGTGACCAACACCAGGAGCAGCATCTGGGCTTTGTTTTGCAGCATCTTTCGATTCATCAGCTTTCCATGTCCTAAGGCGGGATAAACATTAGTCAGCCAGGACTCGTGGGAGTGCCTTCTCGTTTGCGCCGTGCATTGATTCAGATCAATAAGGCCTGGCCGACCATGGGCTACCCTCGCCGCCTTTTGCGATCCGACGCCATCATGACCCTCGCCGCCCCCGAACTGCTGGCTCCCGCCGGTACCCTGAAAAACATGCGCTATGCCTTCGCCTACGGTGCCGATGCGGTGTATGCCGGCCAGCCGCGCTACAGCCTGCGGGTGCGCAACAACGAGTTCGACCATGCGAATCTGGCCTTGGGTATTGCCGAGGCCCAGGCCATGGGCAAGCGCTTCTACGTGGTGGTGAACATTGCCCCGCACAACGCCAAGCTGCGCACCTTCCTCAAAGACCTTGAACCGGTGATCGCCATGGCGCCGGACGCGCTGATCATGTCCGACCCGGGGCTGATCATGCTGGTGCGCCGGCACTTCCCCCAGATGCCGATTCACCTGTCGGTGCAGGCCAACACGGTGAACTGGGCGAGCGTCGAGTTCTGGCAGCAGCAGGGCTTGAGCCGGATCATCCTGTCCCGGGAACTGTCCCTGGAGGAAATCGCCGAGATCCGCGAGCAGGTGCCGGCCATGGAACTGGAAGTGTTCGTCCACGGAGCGCTGTGCATGGCTTATTCCGGGCGCTGCCTGCTGTCCGGCTATTTGAACAAGCGCGACGCCAACCAGGGTAGTTGCACCAATGCCTGTCGCTGGAAATATGCGGCACAACCGGCGGTGGAAAATACCGTGGGCGACATTGTGCAGAGCTATCAGCCCGAGCCGACCCTGGGCCTCGGCGCGCCCACCGACCAAGTGTTTTTGCTCCAGGAAGCCAACCGCCCGGAAGAATCCATGCCGGCCTTCGAGGACGAACACGGCACCTACATCATGAATGCCAAGGACCTGCGCGCCGTACAACACGTCGAGCGCCTGGCGCGCATGGGCGTGCACTCGCTGAAGATCGAAGGCCGGACCAAGTCGCACTTCTATTGCGCGCGCACCACCCAGGTGTATCGCCGGGCTATCGATGACGCGGTGGCCGGCCGGGAATTCGATCGTGGCCTGATGACCGACCTGGAGTCCCTGGCCCAGCGCGGCTACACCGAAGGTTTTCTGAGGCGCCACGTGCACGACGAATACCAGAACTACCAGAACGGCAGCTCGGTGTCGGAGCGCCAGCAGTTCGTCGGCGAACTGACCGGCGAACGGCGCGAACGCCTGGCCGAAGTGCGGGTGAAGAACCGCTTTGGCCTGGGGGATCACATGGAACTGATGACCCCCAAGGGCAATTTCCACTTCGACCTGCATCAGTTGCAGAATGCCAAAGGCCAGGGCATCGAGGTGGCACCGGGGGATGGACACGTGGTGTACCTGCCCATCCCGGATGCGGTGGACCTGCGGTTTGGGTTGTTGATGCGCGATGTGCGCGAGTTGCCTGCCTGATTATGGCAATGTGGCAATGTGGCAATGTGGCAATGTGGCAATGTGGCAATGTGGCAATGTGGCGAGGGAGCTTGCTCCCGCTGGGCTGCGGAGCAGCCCCAAAAAGGTGATCAGCCCGTTACACCGAGGTGCCTGGTTCCAGGGTTGCTTCGCAACCCAGCGGGAGCAAGCTCCCTCGCCACTTACCCGGCAGGAACTGCCGAAGGCTGCGATCCTTCTTTCTCGATAAGACCCGGTTGCCCGGGTGAAAACATCTGGATCGAGAGCAAAAGATCGCAGCCTTCGGCAGCTCCTGCTGCGATGGGATCAGATCCGGAACTGCCCCACCAGCTTGCCCAGGCGCTGGCCCAGGTCAGCCAGGCTGCGGGAGGTCTGGGCGCCGAGTTGGGTTTCGTCGGCGACGCTGTCCACGGCCACGGCGATCTGATGCACGCTGCGGTTGATTTCCTCGGCCACCGCGGTCTGTTCTTCGGCAGCGCTGGCGATCTGGGCGTTCATCGAGTTGATGGTGCCGATCAGTTGCGCCATGGTGTCCAGGGAGGCGCCCGCCTCGTTGGCCCGTTCCGAGGTGCCGTCGCCGGCCTCACTGGAACGGCGCATCGCTTCCACCGCCGCGTGGGTGCCTGATTGCAGGCGATCGATCATGCCCTGGATTTCCTGGGTGCTCTGCTGGGTCCGGCTGGCCAGGGCCCGTACTTCATCGGCCACCACGGCAAACCCACGCCCTGCCTCGCCAGCACGTGCGGCCTCGATGGCGGCGTTGAGGGCCAGCAGGTTGGTCTGTTCGGCAATCGAACGAATCACTCCGAGCACGCTGACGATCGAGGCCACGTCCTGCTGCAGGCTGTCCAGGGACACGCCGCTGCTGCGGATATCGTTCACCAACGCATGAATCTGCTGGATGCTGCCGGCCACCACACGCTTGGCCGATTGTCCTTCCTCGTCGGTCTGCTGGGCCGCGACGGCGGCACCCTGGGCGCTGCGGGCGACTTCCTGGGCCGCCGAGGACATCTCGTTGATCGCCGTGGCGACCTGGTCGGTTTCGTGGCGCTGGCGTTCCATGGCCTGTTCGGAGCGCTGGGCCTGCTCGGAGACTTGCGTCACCAGCCCGGTCAGTTGCGAGGTCATGTCGGTGATCTGCCGCACCAGGCCGTGGATCTTGTCGACGAAGCGGTTGAACGAACCGGCCAGTTGGCCGAGCTCGTCCTGGCTGGTGATGGTCAGCCGACGGGTCAGGTCGCCCTCGCCCGCGGCGATGTCGTCGAGGTTGTCTTTCATCAGGTGCAGGGGACGCAGGATCGCATTGGCCAGCAACAGGCCCACGACCGCGATCACCAGCAACACCACGGCGGCGATCCCGACAATGCTCAATATCACGCCTTGTACACGATCGTGGACCTTGGCTTCCACCAGGGCCACCTGGGCCTCGATGCCGTCCAGGTTGACCGAGCTACCGACTGCCAGATCCCACTTGGACAGGTACTCGGTGTAGCCGAGCTTGGGCACCAAGTCCTGGCTGCCGGGCAGTGGCGAGCTGTATTCCAGATAATGCGTTCCGTCCTTGGCGACTTTCACCAGGTCGCGGTTGACGTAGACACCGTTCGGGTCGCGGTTGTCCTTGAAACTCTTGCCAACGCCATCGGGGCTGTTGGCCTTGAACAGACGAATGGTCTCGGAGTCGTAGCCGAAGAAATAGCCGTCCTTGCCGTAGCTGATGTTCGACAGCAGCTTGATCGCCTGGGCACGCGCTTCATTATCGCCAGGCGCAGCGGCATCGTAGAGCGGCTTGATGGCGGTCAGGCCCACTGCCACATAGTTCTGCAGCGTGGCCTTGGCCTCGCTGAGCAGGCGTTCGCGGGTCTGCTGGACCTCTTTGCTAGCTTGCTCCTTCAAGATGAAAGCCGTGGTCAGGCTGATGATCACGGCGGACAGCAATACCGGCAGTATCGCAAGGGACAGGACTTTAGCCTTCAGGCTCAGGCGCATGCTGTTCACTCTTGTAGGTGTTATTGGCGTGGTTAGCTGTATTAACGGCACCGCACGGCAAAACTGTAGGACAGGTTTAACCGGCTATCGCGTACAGGCAGCAACTTCTTCGCGGGATTCAAAGGCCTCATCGCGAGCAAGCCCGCTCCCACAAGGGATCGCTGGTGCACACATATTCTGTGTTCATTGCGGATCCAGTGTGGGAGCGGGCTTGCTCGCGAAGGATGCGACTCGGTCCTTGAGCCCTGTTGAATCAGCCTTACAACACCATCGCCGCCACCCAACCAAACACCAGCAGCGGCAGGTTGTAGTGGATGAAGGTCGGGACCACGGTGTCCCAGATGTGATGGTGCTGGCCGTCGATGTTCAGGCCGGAGGTCGGGCCCAGGGTCGAGTCCGAGGCGGGCGAGCCGGCATCGCCCAGGGCGCCGGCGGTGCCGACGATGCAGACGATCGCCAGCGGGCTGAAGCCCAGTTGCAGGCACAGTGGCACGAAAATCGTCGCCAGGATCGGCACCGTGGAAAACGACGAGCCGATGCCCATGGTCACCAGCAGCCCCACCAGCAACATCATCAGCGCGCCAATGCCCTTGTTGTGGCCGATCCAGGCCGCCGAAGACTCCACCAGGCTCTGGACTTCGCCGGTGGCCTTCATCACTTCGGCGAAGCCTGAGGCCGCGATCATGATGAAGCCGATCATCGCCATCATCTTCATGCCTTCGGTGAACAGGTCGTCAGTCTCGCGCCAGCGCACCACCCCCGACAGCGAGAAAATCAGGAACCCGACCAGGGCGCCGATGATCATCGAGTCCACCAGCAGTTGCACCGCAAACGCCGCCGCCACCGCAAAACCGGCCACCATCAGGCTCAGTGGGTTGTAGCGCACGGCCACTTGCTCGACCCGGGCGATTTTCTTCAGGTCATAGACGCGCTTCTTGCGGTAGGAGAACAACGACAACAGCAGACCAAACACCATGCCCAGCGCCGGGATGCCCATGGCATGGGTGACGTTGATGCCACTGACGTCCACACCGCTGCGGGCGATGTTGGCCAGGAGGATTTCGTTGAGGAAGATATTGCCGAAACCAACCGGCAGGAACATGTAGGGGGTGATCAGGCCGAAGGTCATGACGCAGGCGATCAACCGGCGGTCCAGCTGCAACTTGGTCAGCACATAGAGCAGCGGCGGCACCAGCAGCGGAATGAAAGCGATATGGATCGGCAAAATGTTCTGGGAGGCGACCGCGACCGTTCCCAGCAGACCGATCAGCACCCATTTGACGCCCGTGCCGCCGGCGGTGTCCTGGCGATCCACCAGGGCCAGGGCTTTGTCCGCCAGGGCGTGGGCCATGCCAGACTTGGCAATCGCCACGGCGAACGCGCCGAGCAAGGCGTAGGACAACGCCACCGTCGCACCACCACCCAGGCCGGCGTTGAACGCCTTGAGCGTCGCCTCGATCCCCAGGCCACCCGTCAGGCCACCCACCAACGCACCGATAATCAGCGCGATCACCACATGCACGCGGGCCAGGCTGAGCACCAGCATGACGCCAACCGCGGCAATTACTGCATTTATCATCATTACCTCAAAGCACAGCGATGGAAAGCCACCGGACAAAAAGGTCGCGACTTTGCAGCAAGCGGCGGCAAGCTGCAAGGGCCGTGGGGCGGGTTTTCAAATCTCGCAATATTGACTACCACCGCCGCCCCACCCTAGTGGGAGCGAGCTTGCTCGCGATAGCGATCTTTCGGTAGCTATCCATGTGGCTGAACTGACGCCATCGCGAGCAAGCTCGCTCCCACAGTAGGGCGGCGCCATGCGATAGAGGTCAGCGCTTGGGCAACTCAATCACGACCTTCAATCCACCCCACTCGCTGTCGTCCAACGCCAGCAGGCCGCCCCAGGTGTCGACGATGTCCCGCACGATGCCCAGGCCCAAGCCGTGTCCATCGGTCTGTTCATCCAGCCGCGTGCCGCGGCTGAACACCTGGTCGCGGCGATCCCTGGGGATGCCCGGGCCGTCGTCTTCCACGGCCAGACTGAATCCGTCGGCTGTCTCGGTCATGGTCAGGCGCACTTCGGCGTCGGCCCATTTGCAGGCGTTGTCCAGCAGGTTGCCCAACAGCTCCAGCAGGTCTTCACGATCCCAGGGCAGGTGCAGGCCCGGCGGGGCAGCGTAGCTCAGGTGCAGGTGTTCGCCGTGGATCATGTTCAGTGTGGCGAGCAATCCCGGCAGCTCGGCATCGCAGTCCAGGTGCGCGCCGGGCAAGGCATCGCCGGACAAGCGGGCGCGGTTGAGTTCCCGGTTCAGGCGCTGGCGGACCTGCTCCAGTTGATCGAGCAGCAGCTTGCGCAACTCGGGATACGGATCGAGCTTCTCGTTCGAAGCCAGGCTTTGCAGCACCGCCAGCGGGGTCTTCAAGGCATGGCCGAGGTTGCCCAGGGCGTTGCGTGAACGCTTGAGGCTGTCCTCGGTGTGGGCCAGCAGATGGTTGATTTGCGCCACCAGCGGTTCCAGCTCCCGTGGCACCTGTTCGTCGAGTTGCGAACGCTGCCCGCGCTGCAACTGGGCAATCTGCTCCCGCGCCCGGTCCAGCGGACGCAAGGCGCGGCGCACGGTGATGCGTTGCAGCAACAGAATCAACAGCAACCCCGCCAACCCGAGCCCCAGGCCGATCTGCTGCATTCGGCGGAAGCTGTCACGCACCGGCGTGTAATCCTGGGCCACGCTGATGGAGATCGCCTGGCCCAGCCGTCGATAGTCGGTGCGTAGCACCAGCAGCTTCTGGCCCTCAGGCCCCAGTTGCAGGTTGCTGTGCAGGCCCGGGTGATCGAGCCGGGGCAATTCCTGGTCCCACAGGGAGCGGGAGCGCCAGTGCACATCGGCAAAGTCGATACGGAAATAATGTCCGGAAAACGGCCGCTGATAGGCCGGCGACAAGCGTCGTTCATCCAGTTGCAGCCCCTGCGGGCCGCGCACCAGGGCCACCAGCAGGTTTTCGCTGTCGTTGCGCAGCCCGGCTTCCAGGTAACGCTGCAAGCCCAGCTCGAACAACCACAGGCTGGTCTGTGCCAGAACCAGGCCGACCACCACCATCACACCGATCAACCCCAGGCTCAGGCGCCGCTGGATGGATCTCACTGCGCCTGCCCGCCGAACAGGTAACCCTGGCCGCGACGGGTTTCGATCACGCTGCGGCCCAGCTTGCGCCGCAAGTGATTGACGTGGACTTCAAGCACGTTGGAATCGCGCTCGGTCTCACCGTCGTACAGGTGTTCGGCGAGATGGCTTTTAGAAAGGATCTGCTCGGGATGCAGCATGAAATAGCGCAACAGGCGGAACTCGGCGGCCGTGAGCTGGATGTCGGTGCCGTCGCGGACCACGCACTGGCGACTCTCATCCAGGTGCAACCCGGCCGACTTCAGCGTCGGCTGGTTGACCTGGCCGTGGGAGCGGCGCAGCAACGCCTGGATCCGCAACTGCAGCTCTTCAGGATGAAAAGGTTTGGTCAGGTAATCGTCGGCCCCGGCCTTGAGGCCTTCGATGCGCTCGGCCCAGGAACCGCGCGCGGTAAGGATCAACACTGGCGTGCTCAAACCACCGGCACGCCATTGGGCGAGCACCTCAAGCCCCGGCACGCCCGGCAGGCCGAGATCGAGGATGATCAGGTCGTAGGGTTCGCTGCTGCCCTGGTACACCGCGTCGCGACCATCGGCGAGCCAGTCGACGGCGTAGCCCTGGCGTGCAAGCCCGGCCATCAATTCATCAGCCAGGGGCACGTGATCTTCCACCAGAAGCAGGCGCATCAGTCTTCCTTATCTTTGAGTAAGCGGCCGGTCGCGGCCTCCAGGTCCAATTCGCGCACGACGCCGTCGGTGTCCAGCAACTCGACCTCATAAATATAGACGCCGTGTTTCTCCTCCAGCTCGGCTTCCAGCAGTTTGGCGCCCGGGTGCAGGTCCAGCGCCTGTTGCAGCAGTTGCTCCAGCGGCAAGATCACACCCTGCTGGCGCAGTTGCAGGGCCTCGTCCTGATCCAGGTCCCGGGCCACGGCCAGCGAACAAAACGCCAGCAGCGCCAGCGCCCATCGATTATGGGCGCGCAGATTAAGCTTCATTACGTATCCTGATGATTCTTGAGCACCTTGCCGTTGGTGGCGTCCAATTCCAGATCCCACTCAATGCCCTTCGTATCGCGCAAATCCACCTGGTAAATGTACTTGCCGTACTCTTCGTCCAGCTCGGTATCGGTCAAGGTGGCGCCAGGGTGTTCGGCCAGGGCAGCGGCGTTGAGTTTTTCAAAGGACAGGATGGTACCAGCGTCTTGCAGTTTGCGGGCTTCGTCCGTGTCCAGGTCTCGTGCGTGAACCAGGCTGGTTCCCAGTGCCATCAGGGTCGCGATAAAAAAGGCAGTCAGGCGGTTCATGGGGTATCTCCTTCTTATAATCTTTACCGGGGCGACTGTATCGGGGTGAACTTAACTGAAACTGAATGGCCATCATGGGACCCACATCAATAACAAGGTTTTGTGTCGTTATAATCAGCCGCTTACCCGCATTCGAGACCGGTATGACCGCCATCCACATCAAGTTTCCCGCCCTCACCCTCAAGGCCGGCCCCCGTGCGTTCGCGCGGATTCGCCAGGCCGGCTTGAACGCCGCCGACGTCGGCATCCTGCCGGGCGCTGCCGGTGGTCCCAAGGCCCTGGGCATCCAGGGGCTGGACTTGGCGCTGTTCGACGAATGGCTGCCCGCCGCGCCCCGGGAGCGCTCGCTGATCGGGGCCTCGGTGGGTGCCTGGCGCTTCGCCAGCGCCTGCCTGCCGGATGCCGCCGAGGGCATCCGGCGCCTGGGCACCTTGTACAACGAACAAAGCTTTGCCAAAGGCGTGACCATGGCCGGGGTCAGCCAAAGCTCGCAACGCATGCTCGATGATTTGCTCGACGGCCGCGACGCTTCGATCCTCGATAACCCGCGATACCGGCTCAACATCATGGTGGTCAAGAGCCACGGCCTGCTGGCCCAGGATCATCGCGGCCGGCTGGGCCTGGGCTTGTCGTCGGTGATCGCCGACAACCTGCGAGGTCGGGCGCGGCTGTCGCGGCATTTCGAACGGCTGATCATCCATGACCCGCGCCTGGCCCCGCCCCTGCATCCGTTGAATGACTTTCCGTCACGCTTCGTTCCGCTGGCGGCCGGCAACCTGCGCCAGGCCCTGCTGGCCTCGGGCTCGATCCCGATGGTGATGGAAGGCGTGCGCGACCTGCCGGGCGCCGGTGCCGGTACCTACCGCGACGGCGGTCTGCTGGACTACCACCTCGACCTGCCCTACAGCGGCGAGGACATCGTGCTCTACCCGCATTTCACCGACCGGGTCATCCCCGGCTGGTTCGACAAGGGCCTGCCGTGGCGCCGGGGCAACGTCGACCGCCTGCAAGACGTGCTGCTGCTGGCACCGTCCCGTGAATACCTGGCGCGCCTGCCCTACGGCAAACTGCCGGACCGCAACGACTTCAAGCGCTTCATGGGCGATGACCCGAGCCGCCGCAAGTACTGGCGAACGGCGATGGACGAGAGCCGCCGGCTCGGTGACGAGTTCCTGGAGCTGACGGCCAACGGTGGCTTGGGCGAGCGTTTGCTGACCCTTTAGTCAGCACGGTCGCGCAACACCGTTATCAAACTGATAAACTCCGCCGCCTGCCTCGCGACCGCTACCTTCAAAGAGCCCGAACCTGTGGAAATCTTCAAAGAGTTTACCTTCGAATCCGCTCACCGCCTGCCCCACGTGCCGGACGGCCACAAGTGCGGCCGCCTTCACGGCCACTCGTTCAAAGTGGCGATCCACCTGAGCGGCGACATCGATCCGCACACGGGCTGGATTCGTGACTTCTCGGAAATCAAGGCGATCTTCAAGCCGCTCTACGAGCGCCTGGACCACAACTACCTCAACGACATTCCTGGCCTGGAAAACCCTACCAGCGAAGTCCTGGCCAAGTGGATCTGGAATGAATTGAAGCCATTGCTGCCGGAACTCAGCGCCATCCGCATCCATGAGACCTGCACCAGCGGTTGCATCTACCACGGCGAATAACCCCTTTCCTTGTGGCAAGGGAGCTTCTGTGGCGAGGGAGCTTGCTCCCGCTGGGCTGGGCAGCAGCCCCAAAAGCAGCGACTCGATTCAACCTGATACACCGCAATCTCAGGCTTGAGGACCGCTTCGCGGCCCAGCGGGAGCAAGCTCCCTCGCCACAAGGGTGTCTCCCCTGCTCAATGGCATTGGCCTATGCTCTAGCCCCTGAGCCATTTTCTGGGGAGTATCGATCATGACCCACTGGACGCTGGATCAAACATACGACTTCAACGGGCACTGCATCCGCTACGCCATCCACGGCGATGGCCCGCCGTTGGTGTTTGTCCACGGCACTCCTTTCTCTTCCTACGTGTGGCACCGGATCGCCCCGCTGTTCTTCGCCACCCACCGGGTGCATTACTTCGACCTGCTGGGGTATGGCCAATCCGCGCAACCCGATGCCGACGTGTCCCTCGGCGTGCAAAACCTGTTGTTCGCACAATTGCTGGAGCATTGGCGCCTGGATTGCCCGGATGTGGTGGCCCATGACTTTGGCGGTGCCACGGCCCTGCGCACGCACCTGCTAAACGGCAAGGATTACCGCAGCCTGACCCTGATCGACCCCGTGGCGCTGTCACCCTGGGGTTCGCCCTTTGTGCAGCATGTCCGCCAGCATGAAGCGGCCTTCAGCGGCCTGCCCGACTACATTCAGCGGGCCATCGTGCCGACCTATGTCCGCGGCGCGATCAAACGGGACATCCCGGACGCGGAACTGGCGCCCTACGTGCAGCCGTGGCTTGGCGAGCCGGGCCAGGCGGCGTTCTACCGGCAGATCGCGCAGATGGACGAACGCTACACCCGGGAAGCCGAGGGGCTGTATCCGAACGTGCGCTGCCCGACCCAGATCCTGTGGGGCGAGGATGATCAGTGGATTCCCATCGAGCGCGGCCGGGCCCTGCAACGGATGATCCCAGGGGCACAATTTCATCCCATTCCAAATGCCGGGCACCTGGTCCAGGAAGACGCGCCGGAGGCCATCGTCGCGGCGGTGTTGCGGTTCCTGCCATTGCATCTTGGTCCCTGAAGAAACCGCTCCCACAGGGGATTCCCTGCGAGTGAGATCCGTGTTCCAACTTGAATCACTCTTGCACCGCTTTTGGTCCCTGCGCCCACCCAATCCCCAGGATTGTCTATAAATAACCTCGCGATCACTCGCTTGGCACGGGCGCTGCACGTTTGCGATATCCCCATCATCCGCAAGGACCGCCACATGACTCAGAACGATCCGGGCAATGACTATCCCTTGAGCGAAGTCCCGATGCACGCTCGCAAGGGCCTGGCCTCCACGGCCATGGTGCTGCTGGGTTTCACCTTTTTCACCGCCACCATGTTTGCCGGCGGCAAGCTGGGGGTAGCGTTCGGTTTTGCCGAGATGCTCACGGTCATCGTCATCGGCAATCTGCTGCTGGGCCTCTACGCCGCAGGCCTGGGCTATATCGCCTTCAAGAGCGGGCTCAATTCGGTGTTGATGGGGCGTTTCTGTTTCGGCGAGGTGGGCAGCAAGCTCAGTGACTTGATCCTGGGGTTCACCCAGATCGGCTGGTACGCCTGGGGCACGGCGACTGCCGCGGTGGTGTTGGGCAAGTATTTCGAGTTGAGCGAGAGCACCGTGCTCGGGTTGATGGTGCTGTTCGGCCTGGGGTTCTGCGCCACGGCCTACATTGGTTATCGCGGCTTGGAAATCCTCTCCTACATTGCCGTGCCGGCCATGATGTTGCTGCTGATGCTGTCGATGTGGGTCGCGACGGTGAAGGTCGGCGGCTTCGAAGGCTTGTTGGCGGTGGTGCCGACGGGCAGCCTCGACTGGTCCACCGCCATCACGTTGGTGTTCGGCACCTTCGTCAGCGGCGCGACCCAGGCCACCAATTGGACGCGTTTCTCCCGCTCGGCGAAGGTCGCGGTGCTGGCGAGCCTAATCGGCTTCTTCCTGGGTAACGGCCTGATGGTGCTGATCGGCGCCTACGGGGCCATCGTCTATCAACAACCGGACGTGGTCGAAGTGTTGCTGCTGCAGGGCTTCGCCATGGCGGCGATGGCGATGCTGCTGCTCAACATCTGGAGCACCCAGGACAACACCATCTACAACTTCGCCGTGGCCGGTTGCAACCTGCTGCGCACCCGTCGGCGCAAGACCGTAACCCTCGGCGGCGCGGTGATCGGCACGTTGCTGGCGCTGCTGGGCATGTACGATCTGCTGGTGCCATACCTGATCCTGCTGGGCACCGTCATCCCACCCATCGGCGGGGTCATCATGGCCGATTTCTTCTTCCGCTGGCGTGGTCGTTATCCGCGCCTGGCCGAGGCGCAACTGCCGGCGTTCAACTGGCCCGGGCTGTTGGCCTATGGGGTTGGCACCGTCGCGGCGTTCAATTCACCCTGGGTCGCGCCGCTGGTAGGAATCGCTGCCGGCGCGCTAACGTATGTGCTATTGATCAGCGTAATGGGTACTCGCACCGCTGATGCGTCCCTACAAAACCTCTAAAGGATTCGCCTGATGCACATCATCAACGCCCGCCTGCGTAACCGTGAAGGCTTGCATGAACTGCACCTGGAAAACGGCTTGATCGCCAACATCGCCCGCCAGACCGAGGCACCCAGCCTCGGCCCGGAAGACCTCGATGCCGGCGGCAACCTGGTGGTCCCGCCCTTCGTCGAACCACACATCCACCTGGACGCCACGCTCACCGCCGGTGAACCGCGCTGGAACATGAGCGGCACGCTGTTCGAAGGCATCGAGTGCTGGGGCGAACGCAAGGCCACCATCACCGAGGAAGACACCAAGACCCGCGCCAAGAAAACCATCCAGGCCCTCGCCGCCCATGGCATCCAGCATGTGCGCACCCACGTCGACGTGACCGACCCCGAGCTCACGGCGCTCAAGGCCCTGCTGCAAGTGCGCGAGGAAAGTCGTCACCTGATCGACATGCAGATCGTCGCGTTTCCCCAGGAAGGCATCGAGTCCTATCGCAACGGCCGCGAGCTGATGGAAGAAGCGATCCGCATGGGCGCCGACGTGGTGGGCGGCATTCCCCACTTCGAGTACACCCGCGACCAGGGCGTCAGCTCGGTGAAATTCCTCATGGACCTGGCCGAACGCACCGGCTGCCTGGTGGATGTGCATTGCGACGAAACCGATGACCCGCACTCACGTTTCCTCGAAGTGCTCGCCGAAGAAGCCCGCAGCCGCGACATGGGCACGCGTGTCACCGCCAGCCACACCACGGCCATGGGCTCCTACGACAACGCCTACTGCGCCAAGCTGTTCCGCCTGCTCGGGCATTCGGGCATCAGCTTTGTCTCGTGCCCGACCGAAAGCATTCACCTGCAAGGGCGCTTCGATAATTTCCCCAAACGCCGCGGTGTCACCCGGGTCAATGAACTGCTCGAGGCCGGGATGAATGTGTGCTTCGGCCAGGACTCCATCGTCGACCCGTGGTACCCGCTGGGCAACGGCAACATCTTGCGAGTCCTCGAAGCCGGCCTGCACATCTGCCACATGCTCGGCTACCGCAACCTGCAAAGCGCCCTCGACCTGGTCACCGACAACAGCGCCAAGGCCATGGCCCTGGGCGAGCGTTATGGCCTGGAACCCGGGCGTCCGGCTAACCTGCTGATCCTGTCGGCGGACAGTGACTACGAAGTGATCCGCAGCCAGGGCTTGCCGCTCTATTCGATTCGCAACGGTGAAGTGCTGATGAAGCGGCAGATGCCGGTGGTGGAGTTTGCGCAGCAGCCAGGCTGATGTCCCTGTGGGAGCGGGCGCGCTCGCGATAGCGGCATCGGCCACGCCACAAACCTTCAGAAAGCTCTAGGGCACAGACCGCGCCGTCCCAAACAACCTGACCCGCGCCAACTCTCCCGCCTCTTCTTCCAGCAAAATCGGCGCAGTCCCCCCTGGCATCATCACACTCACCGCCCCCGCCTGCACCCAACCCACCCGCCATGCCGCACTGGCCACGGCACTGGCGCTGGTGCCCGAGGATGCGGTGGGACCTTCACCCCGCTCGAACACCCGGGCGGCGATTCGCCCTTCGGCTTCGAGCCAGGCCCATTGCAGGTTCACCCCCATAGGGCACGGCATTCCAGACCCACCCGGCGGAGCATAGGCGATGCGGGTCAGGCTCTGGCACAGTGCCGGCGCACGCATCTGCGAATTGCTCGGCAGCGCCTCGGCACTGTCCACCAGCGTCACGCAATGCGGGTTGCCAATGTTCACGAACTGGCTGTTGCCCCACGCCGGGTTCAATCGTTCAAGCGCCGCCACACGGCTGACATCGCACTGGTTGAACATCACACGCTCGACGTCCTGGGCACCGACGGCGCCGGGCCCGAACAGCGGTTTGCCCAGGTCCAGCCAGAAGCCTTGGGCGCCTTCGAATTCAGCAGCGCGAACCGAGGTTTGCAGCGGTGACAAACCGTCGGGTTTATCGTGATGGACCTGCAGCAAGCAATCACCCGTCCCTGCCATCAAGCCCTGCTCTTGCAAGGCCTGGGAGAAAATCGTCAAGCCGTTGCCACTGCGCTCGGCCAGGGTGCCGTCGGTATTGACGATCAACAGATCAAAGGGCGGTTCGTTCTGGAACGGGCCGATCAGCAAACCGTCACTGCGATGAGCCTTGGCTTGCGGCGGAGCTTCGCCCGGCGCCCAGGCGCAGAACGCGTGCACGGCAGCCGTTGCCCAAGACTCGCGTGTCTGCGCAGCCTGGGCAGCCGACTGAGGCAGAGCGATGCCGTGGTCTCGAACCTGCCGAGGGGAAATGACGCCATAGATATTGCCGCGCGCGTCATAAAACTTCGTCATGGATCTGTCCGGTATCAGCCAGCAAGGACCGCTACTTTATGTCGGCAAAGGCCAGGGAGCAAAGCTTGCTGGCAACCGGATATTCGCGTCGGCACCTTGGGGTCGCGGTGCGGTCAGTGGATATGCAAGCATAGGCTCCTGCCTGCACCACCGCATCGCACGTAAGCCAAGGACGTTTCATGACTGCCATTACGCCCCCGCCCACCTTTATCCCCGGACGCCTGGAACAGATGTCCACCCGCATCGCCTATCTCATCGCCGGCATCGGCATCGCCGCCTGGGCGCCGCTGGTGCCTTACGCCAAGGTGCGGGCGAACCTGGATGAAGGCACCCTCGGGTTGCTGCTGTTGTGCCTGGGGGTCGGGTCGATCCTGGCGATGCCGATTTCCGGTGCGCTGGCGACGCGGTTCGGCTGCCGGCGGGTGCTCAGCGGCGGTACGATTCTGATCTGCCTGGCGTTGCCGTTACTGGCGACAATGACTTCCCTGCCCTGGCTGGTGGCCGCATTGTTCCTGTTTGGCGCCGGGCTCGGCACCGTGGACTCGACCGTGAACCTGCAAGCGGTGATCGTCGAACGGGCCAGTGGCAAGACCATGATGTCGGGTTTCCACGGCATGTTCAGTCTCGGCGGGATCATTGGCGCGGCGGGTGTCAGTGCCCTGCTTGGCCTGGGGCTTTCGCCGCTGGGGGCGACGCTGGTGGTCAATGGCGTGCTGCTGGTAGCGTTGTTCAAGGCTGCGCCGCACCTGCTGCCCTACGGCAGTGAAAGCTCGGGTCCGGCGTTCGCCATTCCCCACGGCGTCGTGCTGTTTATCGGCATCCTGTGTTTCATCGTATTCCTGGCCGAAGGCGCGGTGCTGGACTGGAGCGCCGTATTCCTGGCCACCGAACGCGCGGTGGATACCGCCTATGCCGGGCTGGGTTATGCCGCCTTCGCGCTGACCATGACCGTCGGCCGGCTGACCGGCGATTCAGTGGTACATCGCCTCGGAGCCAAACGCGTGATCATCTATGGCGGATCGATCGCGGCAGCCGGGTTCCTGTTGGCGACCCTCGCACCGATGTGGCAAGCCGCGCTACTGGGCTATGGGTTGGTGGGCGCCGGGTGTTCGAACATCGTGCCGGTGCTGTACACCGCCGTCGGCAAACAGACCTTGATGCCAGAGGCCATCGCTGTGCCGGCCATCACCACCATCGGCTATGCCGGCATCCTTGCCGGCCCGGCGCTGATTGGTTTCGTCGCCCATGGCAGCAGCTTGAGCTTTGCGTTTGGGTTGATTGCGATATCGCTGGTGGCGGTGGCGGCCAGTGGCAAAGTGTTGAAAGTCTGAGGCCTCACACCGCTCTCTGTGGCGAGGGAGCTTGCTCCCGCTCGGCTGCGCAGCAGTCGTAAACCAGCCGATGCGGTCTGCCTGGAAAACGGCGTCAGGCCATTTTGGGGCGGCTGCGCCACCCAGCGGGAGCAAGCTCCCTCGCCACTGGATTGTATTTCAGCCCCTGGCATTGTGTTCCAAGCTACAGGGCCTGGTCCTCGATCAGAACCCCACACTCGCCTGCACAAAGAACGTACGCGGTGCGCCCACGTAGATGCCCGAGTTGTTGTCACTGGAACGGGTGTAGTACTGATGGTCGAACAGGTTCTTCACCCCGGCGCCGACTTTCAGGTTCGACAGCTGCGCGCCAAAGTCATAACCGGCGCGCACGTTCCAGAGCACGTAGCCCGGCATGTCGCCAAACTGCCCATCGGCGCTGCCATCGGTGATGTAGTCGTCGCTGAAGCTGCCATCGGCGTTCACGCTGTTGCCCGGTGAGCGCTGCTTGGACTGGGCAAAGGCGTCGAGGTTGTAGGTCCAGCGATTGACGTCGTAGCGCAGGCCCACGTTGGCCACCTGCCGGGAATAGAACGGCAGGTCACGTCCCTTGAAGCTCGGGATCTGGCCTTCGTAAGTCGCACGGGTGTAGGTAAAACCGGCATTGGCGGTGAGGCCTTCGAGACGTGGGTCGAGCGCGGCCATGTCGTAATGCACCGAAGCCTCCAGCCCCTGGTGCTTGGTCGCGCCCATGTTGGTCCAGCCCACGTCGTTGCTGATGTACTGCAATTCGTCGTCGAAGTCGATGTAGAACAGCGTCACTTCCCCGCCCCACACGTCATCGTTGTAGCGCGTGCCGATCTCGTAGGTCTTGGCCTTTTCCGGGCTCAGGCCATTGGCGGTGTTGTTGCCGTCACCGCCCTGGCCGAGCTGGAAATACTGCAGGCTGCCGAACGAGGTCTCGTAGTTGGCGAACAGCTTCCAGGCATCGGACAGGTGATACATCACGCTCAGGGCCGGCAGCGGTTCGTTGCTGTCGATGCTGCGGCGTTTTTCCTGCACCGGGCGACCGGCGGTGTCGAGCACCGGGCGGTCATGCCATTCGGTGCTGATGCTTTCGAAGCGGATGCCCGGGGTGATGGTCCACTTGCCGACATCGATCTTGTCATCGATATACACCGCGTGGGCTTCAGTGCCACCGGTACGGTCCTGGTAGACGTGACCGTCGGCCCCCGGACGCACCACTGGTTCGTTATCACGCAACGCCAGGCGACTGGCCTCTTCGTGCATGCCTTCCTTGAGGTAGCGATAACCCACGCTGGCCTCTTGGGTGGTGGGGCCCAGGTCGAACACGTGGGACACCCGGGGCTCGATGCCGAAGGTGTAATAGGTGCGCGGGTAGGACACCAGGTTGCGCTGGTCCCGGGAAGCGATGGTGCTGCCCCGGTAACTGTCGGAGTAATAGGTCAGCACTTCGGCCTGGGTGCGGTCGTCGATCTGGCGCAACCATTTGAACGACACGTCCTTGCGCCGGCCGCTGAAGTTGTCCCAGTCGCGGTCGGACTGGTACGGATCGGCGTCGTATTGCTTCTGGGTCAGGCCACCGGGCATGTCGGCCTTGGCGTCGTAGTAATGGAAGTTCAGCGAGAAGTCGTCCACCTCGGTGGGCGCCCAATGGGTCTTGAGGATGACGTCGTCGATGTCGTTGCCATTGTTGCTCTGGCGATAGCCGTTGCCGTTCACGCCAGAATACAGCAGCGCAACGCCCAGGCCATTGTCCGCCGTGCCGCCGAGAAACGCCGTG
Source organism: Pseudomonas sp. NFACC05-1 (assembly GCF_900100135.1). Classification (NCBI taxonomy): domain Bacteria; kingdom Pseudomonadati; phylum Pseudomonadota; class Gammaproteobacteria; order Pseudomonadales; family Pseudomonadaceae; genus Pseudomonas; species Pseudomonas sp. NFACC05-1. Next base: position 126,197 of record NZ_FMTR01000014.1, read on the forward strand.
TCGATGTGCTTCCAGCCGCCGCGCTGGGAGGTTTCCAGGGTGCTGCCGATTTCACCGGTGGCTTTTTCCGGGATCGCCCGGGTCACGAAGTTGATCACCCCGCCGACGTTCTGTGGCCCGTAGCGCACGGAACCGGCGCCGCGCACCACGTCGATACTGTCCAGGTTGCCCGAGGAAATCGGCGCCATGGACAGTTGCGGCTGGCCGTAGGGCGCGAACGCTGCGGGCACGCCGTCGATCAACACCGTGGAGCGTGGCGACAAGCGTGAGGTGAGGCCGCGCACGCCGACGTTCAGGGAAATGTCGCTGCCACCCGTGCCGTTGGCGTCCTGCACCTGCACCCCTGGCACGCGCCGCAGCACGTCGCCGACGTTCATCGCGCCCTGCTCCACCATCGCTTCGCGGCGGATCACCGTCCGCGCGCCGGGGTGGTTCTGCACCACCTCGGCGTTGGCATCGCCGAGCCAGTCACCGACCACCTGGATTTCAGTAGCGCCAAGCTCCAGCGGGCCGGCGCTGGAGGCCGAAGGCGCCGGCAATACGGTCGCCGAACCGTCATCAATCCGGTATTGCAGGCCACTGCCCTGCAGCAGTTGGTGCAAGGCCGCTTCCGGGGACAGGGTGCCGTCCACGGCCGGCGCTTGTTTACCGGCCACCAGTTCGGGGCTGAAGAACACCTGCAACGCGGTTTGCTGGCCGAGCTGGCTCAAGGCTTGCCCCAACGGCTGCGCCTGGATGTGAATGGCGGTGGTAGCCTGATCGGCGTACGCCTGGGGCACAGCGGCGCTGACCGCCAGGGTCAGGGCCAGGGGCAGCCAGCGTACGTGGGTACGGTTGTTGTTTTTGGCGGTTGTTTTCACGTCGAACCTTGTCCTGTCGAATCGCAAGAATACGCGTCTGTTAATGCAAACCAGTTGCAGTTGGACAAGAAGACGAAGAACTCGAAAAAAACCTGAATTTATCGCGCAATTATTTCCTGGCTGCCGTCATCCAGGCTGCGCACGGCCACCGGCAGAATGCTCGGCAACGCCTTGAGCAGTGCCTCGGGATCGTCGGCGCGGAACACGCTGGTCAGGCGCAGGTTGCCCACCGCCGCACTGCCGACCCGCAGGGGGTGAGTGCGATAACGGGAGACCTCTTCGGCCACTTCCTTGAGCGGCGCGTTGTCGAACACCAGTTTGCCGTTGCGCCAGGCGGTGAGCGCCTCGGCGTTGACCGCGTAAGGTGTGGCGACTTTGCCCTGGGCATCGATCTGAGTACCGAGGCCCGGCGTAAGGCTGACGAACTGGGCTCGCGACGCATCGCGTCCCTGGACCTTGACGCTGCCCTGCGCCACCGCCACCCGGGTCTTGTCGGCATCGCGACGCACGTCGAAGCGCGTCCCGGTCACCGTCACCTGGCCGTTGCCCGCATCGACGGTGAAGGGTCGGCCGGCATCATGCTCGACCGTGAACATGGCCTCGCCTTCGACCAGTTCCACCCGACGTTGATGATGTGCAAATTGAATACGCACCCGGCTGCGGCTGTTGAGGTCGATCATCGAGCCGTCCGGCAAGGCGATATGCCGACGCTCGCCAAGGGCGGTGGTGTATTCGCCGCTGTAGTCGGTGGAAGAACTCAAACCGCTGAACAGCCCCAACCCCAGCGCCACCGCGAACAGTCCGGCGGCGACGGCATAGCGCAGCAGTGGCCGACGCTTGGGACGTTTGGCGGGAGGTTCGCACAGCGCTCGCAGGCGTTCCTTGGGCAGCAGGTCCGTGGCGCTCCAGATACCCTGGAGCAATTGAATTTCGTCACGGTGGTTGGCATGTTCGTCCAGCCAGGCTTCGAAACGCTGGCGCTCCTCGACACTCATGGCGGGCGCTTGCAGGCGCACGAACCATTGCGCCGCCGCGTCGCGAACCCTGTCCTGCCCGCACGGGCATTCACGGCTATCCATCATGGAAGGTCCTGTGGCTCAGGTGGAAGAGGACGACGGATCATTGGCCAGGCCCGTCCAGGCAATCGCGCAGATGCCGCAGGGTGCGGATCATATATTTTTCCACCATGTTTTTGGACAGGCCCAAACGCTCGGCGATTTCCGCCTGGGTCAGGCCTTCGATCTTCTGCCAGACAAACACCGTACGGCAGTTGGCCGGCAGCTCGGCAAGCGCTCGCTCGATGGAGTCTGCCAGCTGGATCGCGTGCATGTAGTGCTCCGGGTCGCCCGACAGCGACTGGCTATGGTCGACGGCCGCCTCCTCCATGGCCCCCCGTCGATCTTCGCGCCGATAGCCATCCACTGCAATGTTGCGCGCCGTCTGATGCAAATAGGCCCGTGGCTGCTCGACCCCGCTCGAATCGGACTCAAGCACCCGCACGAAGGTGTCATGGGCCAGGTCCTCGGCCTGCTGGCGATTGCGCAGGCGACGGGTCCAGGTGCCGATCAACTCTTCGTAATGCTCGAAAAAGCCGGGACTGCGGGGCAACTTGGGGGTCATCGCGGCGCGCTGTGGAAACGGGGTGTGAATAGTAATGGTTACTATTCATGTGAAGCAAACCTATTACGGTGCCTGTCGTCCGAAGCTTTCAGATTGAGAATGTCCTGTGGGAGCGAGCTTGCTCGCGATGGCGGTGCATCAGTCACCCTCACTGTTGAAGGTCAGTCCGCTATCGCGAGCAAGCTCGCTCCCACAGGTCAAATGGACTGCCCTCTAGCTGGACCAAGCCCGGCGCACCGTCAAGCACACCGCCAGAACGCCACACAGTATCAAGGTCCAGCCCAGCGCCTGAAACCAGGCAGCGAGCATCAGTGCACCACTAATCAACACGTAATAGAACAAGCCAAACAACGCCCCGGCAGTACCCAGGCAGTCGCCATAGCGAACCAACGCGGCGCCCAGCACGTTGGGTATCGCCATGCCAAACGCCAACACGATCAGCAGCATCGCCACAACAAAACCGCCGCTGTCGAGCAAGCCTTGAACACTCACGCCACCGATCAGCAGCACCACTGCCGCCACCGCCGACAACTGGCCACCGTCGTAACCTCGCGCCAACAGACGCTTGTTCAGCCAAGCCCCCAAGCCCGAGCCCAGCGCCAGGATCACGCCGCTGTAGCCGAACAACTCGGGGCTCAATCCGAGCCGTTCGAACTGAAACGGAGCGAGATTGTAGTAACTGAACAGCGCCACATTGAAGGCGGCGACAAGAAACGACGAACACCAGATGGAGGGGTCCTTGAGCATGCGCCACAGTGTCTTCGATAGGGGTTGCGCAGGGAGACGGTCCGGCAGGGTTTCGGGCAAGGCGCGTGCGCACCACACCAGTAAAACCAACGACAGCATCAATAGGCCGCCGAGTACGCCTTGGTAACCAAAGAGTCGTACCAGGCTGGCGCCACTGAACAAACCCATCGCTGGGCTGGCCGCGAGGGCAATACCGATCACTGAAAAAACCTGGCCCAGTTGTACACCGTGATAACGATCACGCAGGACCGTCTGGGTCACCACCGAACCAACTGCCGCACCAAACGCAGCCAGGGCCTGAACGGCCAGCAGCGCATCGAAGGTGTCGACATTCAACCCCAGCATCGTCGCGGCAGCATACAAGGCCAACCCGCTCAACATGGCGGGCCGGCGACCGATGCGGTCACACACACGCCCCCACACCGCTACACCCAGGGCGAAACCCAAGAAAAACGTGGATAACAGCTGCGCGGCCATTTCTGCACTGACGGCAAAACTCGCGCTGATGTCTGCCAACGCTGGGCTGTAGAGGGTCTGGGCAATCTGCGGGAACATCACCAAGGCAATCGCCAGGCAAAGGAAAGGTCGCGAAATCATGCAAGCCAAGCTCGTTCGAAGACGGGCGAGCAGTCTACGAAGCCATTGGCTGTCGTATTATCCGAAGCCTGACAAATAATCCTCGAAATCGGACAAGTCATGGCCTGGCTCGACGCTCATGCCCTATTCGACCCCGACCGCCATGACGCGCCGGTCATCGGTCTCGCCGCAACGCTGGGTCATCACGATTCCGGCGTACATCGACATCAGCGCGGGCAACTGTTGTTCACACGCCAGGGCTGTACTCGCATCACCCTGGCGCAGCAACTGTGCTTGCTGCCACCATCGCGAGCTGCCTGGATTCCGCCGTTGATACCCCACCGCGCCGTGATGCAACAGAGCGTGGATTATCGATCGATCTACCTGAAGGCATCACTGTGCGCTGACTTACCTTCACACGTGTGCATCATCGATGTATCGCCACTGCTACGCGCCGTACTCGAACCGATCACCGACGCAGCGTTCGACAGCGACTGGACGCAAGGCCGTAACAAGCACCTGCTGGGGTTGTGCCTGGATGAAATCCGCGAGGCACCGCAACAGCCGATGCTGCTGCCGCTGCCTCAGGACAAACGCCTGGCACCTCTGCTCGCGGCACTGCAGCATTTGCCGCCGACATTGAACGTATTGGAAGAGCAAATCGGGGCCAGTGGCCGGACCATCGGCCGGATCTTTCAACGGGAAACCGGCATGGGCTATCAGCAATGGCGGCAGCAATGGCGCCTGATGCGCGCCATTGAACTGCTCGCCACCGGCCGCGGCCTGAGTTACAGCGCTTTCGAATTGGGCTTTGCCAGCGACAGCGCCTTCATCGCCTTCTTCAAGCAAATGACCGGTTTTACGCCAAAAGCCTACTTGGGTTGATTGCCGGCCGGTTTACGCCTCAGGCATCTTGCGAAAGCCCACCGCCAAACGGTTCCAGCCATTGATGGCGTTGATCGCCACGGTCAGGTCGACCATTTCCTTGGGGCTGAAATACTCGCTCAGCAGGGCATAGTCGGCGTCCGGCGCGTGGGTGTCGCTCAGGCGGGTCAGGGCTTCGGTCCAGGCCAGAGCGGCGCGCTCGCGGCCGGTGAAGAACGGTGCTTCGCGCCAGGCGGTCACGGCGTAGAGGCGACGTTCGGTCTCGCCGTCCTTACGAGCATCGGCGGTGTGCATGTCGATGCAGAAGGCGCAGCCGTTGATTTGCGAGGAACGCAGCTTGACCAGCTCCAGCAGGGACTTTTCCAGGCCCAGTTTCGAGACGGCATTTTCCAGGGCCAGCATGGCTTTGAAGGCGTCTGGGGAAGCGGTGTAGAAATCGATACGCGGTTGCATGATGAGCTCCAGAACAATGGGGTGTAGCGCTACGTTAGCCGTGCAGTGGCGCGGTACAAATAGCCAATTGTTGGGAAGTTCGGGTGGCCAATGGGAGGCCGCCAGGTTGGAGCGGATATTGGCCTGTGCAAGGGTATTCAATCATAGGGGCTGTTGTGGCGAGGGAGCTTGCTCCCGCTCGGCTGCGAAGCAGTCGTCACCCGACTGACGCGGTCTGCCTGGGGAACGGTGTAGGCCATTTTGGGGCGGCTGCGCCACCCAGCGGGAGCAAGCTCCCTCGCCACAGGGGGTGTTTTCGGGGCAGGTTCAGGCCCGGCTGCGCAGCCACTGCAGGAAGCGCTTCTTGGCGACGGGCTTGGGTAGCTCGCGGGTGAGGTTCTGGGCGAGGTGGATGCGTACGTCCAGCAGGTTTTTCATGGCGTCGTTGATGTCGTGACGGGCGTCGAGGCAAGGCTTGAGGTAGCTGTTCTCGATGCGATAAAGGGTGCAGAAGGTCTTGGCCGAAAAGCTCGCCAGCGCGGCCTGTTCGGAAACGATCCCGGCTTCGCCGATCACCTCTCCCGGCCCCATGCGCCCGGCTTCGAATGGCTGGCCGTTACGCACAAGGGTCACGCTGACCACGCCGGATTCAATGATGAACAAATGATCGCTGACCTCCCCCGCCGGCAAAATCATGTCGCCGGCGCGGAAGGTCTGCAGGGTCATGTTCTGGCTGAAGGTATCTTTCTCGTCCTGGCGCAAGGTGGAGAAGATGTTCGAGCTTTCCAGCAACGCCCGAGGCCGCGACGCATCCTTGGCGGTGGCGCTTTCACTGTTGGACAACAGGCTCACGCCCGAGGCCTGCAAATGCCGGAACGCCAGGTCGAACAGCTGGTTGCGCACCTCGCGCTTCTGGGCCCTGGAGGCGACGAACCCGCTGATCTCGTATTCCGCCCCGTCACTGCTGCTGCTTTTGAGCGTCACGCAGGGTGCCGGGTTGGCGAGCAAGGTCCGACAGCCGATCATCGCTCGCTCCAGCGCGTCGATCACGGTTTGCGGCCGCGCGTGAGGGCTGACCTGGACGCTGATGGACAACCCATGGACATCGCTGGGTCGACTGAAGTTGATGACCTTGGCCTTGGCCGCGAGTGAGTTGGGGATCACCGCCATGCTGCCCTGGGCGGTCTGCAACCGCGTGGCCCGCCAGTCAATGTCGGTGACCCGGCCTTCGGTGCCGTCGATGGAAATCCAGTCATCGAGCTGATAAGGCTTGGTGGTGTTGAGCACGATCCCGGAGAACACGTCGCTGAGGGTGCTCTGCAAGGCCAGGCCGACGATGATCGCCATCGCCCCGGACGTCGCCAGCACGCCCTTGACTGGGAGGTCCAGCACATAGGCCAGCGCTGCGATGACGGCGATCAGGAAAATCACCGCGCCGAGCAAATCCTGCAACAAGCGCCCGGTGTGACCGACCCGCTGCATCATCACCGCGCCCATCATCACCGTCAGGGTTCGCGCGGCGAGCAGCCACCAGGCGATCTGCAGCCCGGTGGCCGCCAGGTGCCGTGGCACGTCGTCGACCCACTGCGCCGGCTCCATGGGGTTGAGGCCCTCGTTGAACAGCAACATGCTGAACAAGGAAAAAATCACCAGCCGCGCGCCGATTTTCCAGTAGGTCCGATCCGCACTCACCAGCCGCCATATCAGGATGTCGAGCACCAGCAGCGCCAGGGCACAGAGCAGCGGGTGCTCGGAGATCAGAGACAGCATCGGACGGCTCCAGAAAGATCAATGAGGCGAAGATTGGCACAGAATGACCAAACTGTAGAGATCCCCGCAGATCTCCATGTGGGAGCGAGCTTGCTCGCGATTGCGGTGCGTCAGTCAATGATGCCTGGACTGTTAGACCGCTATCGCGAGCAAGCTCCCACACAGTGAGTGCGGCGTGGCTGTTGTTTTCGCGTTCAATCGTCCATCCGGCCAAAACGCCCCGAGTGGAAATCGTTGAAGGCCTGGTGGATTTCCTGCTCGCTGTTCATCACGAACGGGCCATGGCCAACGATGGGTTCGTCGATCGGCTCGCCACTGAGCAGCAGCACAACGGCATCGTTATTGGCTTGCAGGCTCAATTGGTCGCCAGCCCGGTCGAACAGCGCGAGCTGGCCGGCCTCGACCCGTTCGCGGCCATTGACCTGGACCGAGCCATGCAGCACCACCAGGGCGGTGTTGTGGCCTTCATGCAGGTCAAGGACCAGGTCTTTACCGGCCTTCAAGCGAATGTCCCAGACGTCGATGGGGGTGAAAGTCTTCGCGGGCCCTTGATGCCCCTCGAAGCGCCCGGCGATCAACCGCAGGCTGCCGGCATCGTCCTTCAGCGCAATGTTCGGAATGTCGCCTTTGAGCAGTGTCTGGTAGCCGGCCGGGGCCATCTTGTCCTTGGCAGGCAGGTTGACCCACAACTGGACCATCTCCATGAACCCGCCCTGCCGGGCGAAGGCTTCGGAGTGGAACTCTTCGTGGATGATGCCGGACGCGGCGGTCATCCATTGCACGTCGCCGGGACCGATCTTGCCGCCGCTACCGGTGGAGTCTCGGTGCTCCAGTTCACCCTGGTAGACGATGGTCACCGTTTCGAAACCGCGATGCGGGTGCTGGCCGACGCCACGACGCTCGGTGGTGGGCGTGAATTCAGTCGGGGCGGCGTGGTCCAGCAGCAAGAACGGGCTGACGTGCTTGCCCAGGTTGTCGTAGGAAAACAGCGTGCGAACCTGGAAGCCATCGCCAACCCAATGGGGCCGTGGGCTGGTGTAGAGGCCGATGATGTTTTTCATGCTGTGTCTCCAAAATCAGGTACTGCGATTCAATGGACACAGCTTAGAACCGACACCTTTGCAGCACTAGACTGCAAAAATCGGCTTTAGCGTTCTATTTAGAGAACGACTGAAAAGCCTGGTGTCATTCAAAGGTGATTGCGCTTGGCAAACTCCGACAGCCCCACCAAGGATTGCAGGCCAAGCTTTTCCAGCAACCGAGTCTTGTAGGTGCTGACAGTTTTTGGACTCAGGAACAGGCTTTCGGCGATGTCCTTGCCGCGCATGCCCATGGCCAGCATGCGCAGGATGGACAGCTCGCGGGTGGAGAGGCTTTCCAGCGCCTGCTGTTCGCTGCGCTGCTGAAAATCCAGCCTGACGGACATCTGCGGAAAATAGGCATAACCGGACTTCAAGGCCTGGATGGCCTTGGTCAGTTCCTTGAGGTCGCTTTTCTTGGTCACAAAACCCCGGGCCCCGGCCGAGATGCAGCGGTTACAGAAGTGCTGCGCATCCTGGGAAGTGAACACCAGCACACTGCACTCAGGGAATTGGGCCATGATCCAGACCAGCAGGTCCAGGCCATCGAAACCGTTCATCACCAGGTCGAGGATCACCAGGTCTGGCACGCACTCCTTGATGAGGGCCCTGGCATCGGCCACGCCGCTGGCGTCTCGGATGTGGGTGAACGCCTCATTCTGGCAAATAAGCCGCAGCGCCCCTCGTATGACAGGGTGGTCATCCACGATCAACACGTCTTTCAAGGCAATTCCCCAGGTCATTACAAACGGCACCGGCGCCATGACTGCACCGGACTCTTGCACAAGCGCCAGGCCCAGACACCTGTCAGATCCGACAGTGCAGACCAACGGTCTTTCTCAGCGTCCATGGCCCTGCCTGAGGGCGTGCGTCCACGGTTGCAGCGACTCACGGGCTTGAGGGTCGACCTGCTCCATCAGGCGCCGCAGGGAGACAAGGTCAGGCAGTGGCGCCTGGCTCAGGTGCATGCTCGATCGGCGCGCGACCGGCACCGGCGACAGGCTGGCCGGTTGCGCGTTGTAAATCATCCCGTGACGAACCTGTGGGTTATAGATAACAAAATCGTGCAAGTCCAACGCCCCGCTGGTCAGCCCGGCATTGACGACGATCAGGTCGAAGGGCTCGCTGCCGTACTCCACCAGCGTCAGCAACTCTTGCACATGGCTGACGGGGACAATCCGGAAATAGCCCTGTTGATTGAACAGGCGCTCCAGCACGATTCGATGAGCATGGTGTGGGTCGGCAATCAGGATACGGAGTGCTTTGTTCGGCATGGCAAGCTTTCCAATAGCAACGCGCCAGGTAGAAACCGGCTCAGAACATTAAAGGCCGTCAGGCTAGAGGAAGCGCTTGAAAGACGATGTAGGATTATTCCCAAAATGAAGCCAGACGAAGCCCTTGTTAGGTCTTCAGTTGCTCCGCCACGTGCTCGATGGCTTGGCGAATATCTTCCACGGCTTGGGCGAGCAGCAACGTATCGCCGCCTCGACAAGCGCTTTCCAGCGCCTCGCAGGCGGCGATCAGCCGTTGCGCCTGGACGATCCGCGCCCCACCCTTGATCCGGTGCGCCAGGTCCGCCAGGCCCGGCAAGTCTTGTCGGCTGGACAAGTGCAACAGTCGCGCCTGATCGTCGGCATTGCTGCTGACCAGTTCCTCCAGCAGTGCCCTGATGGCGGTCGTGTCGCCACCGGTCAGTTGTTCCAGGCTGGTCAAGTCGATGCCATCGTCGGGCTGAGGCGCCCCCACGTCCGGCGTGACCGAAACCAGGCACGCATTGAGCGCCCGAAGGCTGATGGGTTTGAACAGGCAATCGTCCATCCCGGCCTCGGCGCAGCGGTCCTTTTCCTCAGGCTGGGCGTTGGCCGTGAACCCCAGGATCAACCCAGGCGACAGGTTTTGCGCATGCTCTTCGTCGCGAATGGCCCGCGCGAGTTCATAACCGCTCATCAAGGGCATGTTGCAATCGGTGATGACCACATCGAAGTGCTCGCTGCGCCAGGCGTTCAGGCCTTCGACACCGTTCTGCGCCTCCTGGACACGATGGCCCAGGTAGGCCAGTTGCTGGGACAGCAGCAAGCGATTGGCCGGGTAGTCATCGACCACCAGGATACTCAGCGCCGGGCCCGGCACCAGCGCCTCAGCCTCGACAGGCGGCGAGGTCGGCAAGGCGTCGAGCAGGGGCAGGTCCAGCAGGATCTCGACCTGCGTGCCCGCCCCCGTCACGCTGCGCAACGTCAGGGTGCCGCCCATCATTTCGCACAAGGTGCGGCTGATGACCAGCCCCAGCCCGGAACCGCTGCGGGCCGACTGGGTCGTGTGGCTGGCCTGGGTAAAGGGGCTGAAGAGGCGGCGCTGGTCCTCAGGCGAAATCCCGCAGCCGGTGTCCTCGACTCGCAGGCAAATGCCCAGGCGCCCGTGTTCAATGTCCGGCTCGCCGCGCACACTCAGGCGCACCTCGCCTTGGTCGGTGAATTTGATGGCGTTGCTCAACAGGTTCGAGACGATCTGCTTGAAGCGCAACGGGTCGATCAACACGTCATGGTTGACCCCGGTGTCCAGCACCCGTTGCAGGCGCAGGTGTTTCTGCCGAGCCAGTCCCTCGAAAATCCGCGCCACCGACTCGGTCAATTCGTGCAGATTGGCCCGTTGCGGCGCCAGCGACAGCTTGCCCGACTCGATGCGGGCGATGTCGAGGATGTCGCCGATCAAGTCCAGCATGCCATGGGCGGCCCCCGACGCGACCTCGATGGCGACCCGGTCCACGATGCCTTGGTCGGCTTTTTTCAGGGCCAGTTCCAGCAGGCCGATCACCGCGTTCATCGGTGTGCGGATCTCATGGCTCATGGTCGCCACGAAGGTGGTCTTGGCCCGGTTGGCGTCGTCAGCGCTTTCCTTGGCGACGCGCAATTGCTCCAGCAGGCGCCGCAAGTAAATGACCCAGCCCAAGGTCACCAGCAATAGCAGCGCAGCGACGGTGAACCCCTGGAGAATCGTGGTGCGGTTGCGCAGCCAGTAACTGTCGTCGATCACTACCTCACTGCGCCAGCGGTTGGTCAGCTCGTCCATCTCTTCGGGAGAAATGCTCAACAGCGCCTTGTCGAGAATCGAGTAAAGCTCCAATGCGCCCCGGTTCGTCGCCAACGCAACGCGCGCGGGCAAGGTGCCGACGGTACTGGTGACCTGCAGCGTGTCGCGGTACTGGCGGGAGATCATGTAGCGGGCGCTGATCAGCGGATTGACCGCAGCGTCCGCCCTGCCGGCGGCGACCATGGCCATGGCATCGGCGGTGTTTTGTGCCGTCACCAACTGCACGCGGGGGAACTGCTCCAGCAGGAACTCGCGCAACACGTTGCCACGCACCAGCGCCAGGCGCTTGCCGGCCATCTGGTCCAGGGTTAGCGGCCCCTTGGCCCGCGCGGGCACCACCAGCACGAACGGATTCGTCAGGTACGGTCGGGTAAAGCGCAACTCGTCTTCGAGTTCGGTGCTGGGTATGGCGGTCGCCAGGACGTCGACCTTGCCGCTCTTGATCTGCCCGATCAAATCATCAACCGAGTCGCCACGCTGCACATCGAATTTCAAACCGGTGCGCAAACTGATCCTCGCCAGCACATCGGCGCCGATGCCGTGCAAATGGCCTTGTTCATCGAAGAACGTCAGCGGCAAGAAGTTTTCGTTGGCAGCGACTTTGATCCGTGGGTGAGCATCCAGCCAGCGCTGCTCCTTGACGCTGAAATGCAGCGCCTGCTGACCCGGCATGCTCGCGCCGCCAGCGCTCCAGCGCCTCAGGATGCTCATCTGTTCGCTGGCGGGGATGGCTTGCAGCGCGGCATTGATGATGCGTAACAGGCGCACGTTGTCGCGGCTGACCGCGAAGGCGAACGGCTGCACTTCCATGCGCGAAAAATCGGCCAGTTGAATATTGTTCAGGTAATTCTTGCTGATCAGGTAGTTGGAACTGATCGAGTCCCCCAGATAAACATCGGCCTGACCAAACGCCACGGCACCGATGGCGCTCAAGGTCGAGGGGAACAGCTGCAAGGAGGCTTCGGGGTAAAACGCCTCGACCGTCTCCGGCGGCAAGTAGTGATACAGCATCGCCACGCGCTTGCCCGCCAGGTCGCTGGGCAAGTCCTGGCTGTCGTTGATGCGGGCCACGAGGGTGGGCAGGTCATCGGCATAGGCCTGGGACATCGCCAGGTCCGGGTCGCTGGCTTCGAAGCCGTTGGCGGTGCCGAGCATATCGATCTCACCGCCGCGCAGGGCCTGGAGCGATTCGGCACGGGATGGGTAGCGCTGGACCTGCACCTTGATGTGAAGGAGTTGCCCGAGCAATTGCGCATAATCGGCGGTCAGGCCTTCATAGTCGCGACCATTGCCGGTGATGCTGAACGGCGCGTAGTCCGGCGCCGAGGCGCCCAACTGCAACGTGCCCTTTTGGCGCAGCCAGGTCCAGTCGGCGTCGTCCAGGGACACCGAATAATCGCTCACATTGGAGCGCCCGAGCACTCGCAGCGCCTCGGGGGCCGCGTCCACTGGTGGCACCACACTCAATGAGCCCAGCAACAGCGCCACCAGGCCTGTGCGTAAAAGCAACATCATCTGGTCAGGGTGTTTCGCTTGGCGTAGTCGGCCCGGCTCACACCGACTGCACATACAGTCAGGGTGGACCGGCTGAGGGGTTCAGACTGCCAATACGAGGGAACAGCGAACCGAGCCTGTCAAACAGCAGGAGGCTGTGAAGTGAGTGTAGGAAATTTCTGAAGAATTTCCTGCGAGTGACCAGAGACCGGGCCTATGGCCTGTGGGAGCTTGCTCGCCCCCACAGGGTTGCGTTGGCTAATAGATTTCCTGCGAGTGACTCGCTCCCACAGGGCCTATACGGCGGCGAGCAACTGATCGCGCACCGGACGCGCCTGCCCGCGATTGCTCCCGTGCTCATACAGCGAGCCGGCAATTTCATCGGCACGCACCGGCAGGATCGACAGCAAGGTATCGCTCAGGCCATGGCTGGCCTGGCAGAAGCCCTGCATGTAGATCGCCGCCTTGCAGCGCTCGTCGGTGATCAGCTTGTAGTTGCGATCCACCTCGAAATCCCCCAGGTATTGCGCCAGCGGCTCCAGCAAGGTGCGGTGCATCTGCCGCTCGTATCCTGTGGCCAGCACCACGGCGTCATAGCGGCGCACGGTCAACTCGCCAGTAGCGTTGTTGCGCACCGCCAGTTCCACGCCGGCGTCGGTGGCCGTGGCCTTCTCCACCGTAGTGAGGGTCCGGAACGCATGACGGGCGATGCCAGAGACTTTCTGGCGATAGAAAATCCCGTAGATGCGCTCGATCAGGTCGATGTCCACCACCGAATAGTTGGTGTTGTGGTACTCGTTGACCAGGCGCTCGCGCTCGCTGTGGGGTTGCTGGAACACCAGGTCGGTGAACTCCGGCGAGAACACTTCGTTGACGAATGGGCTGTCGTCCGCCGGCTTGAGGGCCGAGCCGCGCAGGATCATGTCGACCTGCACCGAAGGGAAGCTGTCGTTGAGGTCGATGAAGGCCTCCGCCGCACTTTGCCCACCGCCGATGATCGCGATCTTCATCGGCTGGCCCTTCACGCACGGCTGGCCCGCCATGCGCTCCAGGTACTGGGAATGGTGGAACACCCGCGCGTCGTCCTTGAACACCTTGAACGCCTCGGGAATCCGCGGCGTACCACCGGCACTGACCACCACCGAACGGGTGGTACGTACGAATTCTTCGCCCTGGCGGCCGCGGGAAATCACCCGCAGGGCTTCGACCTGCTGATTGTGCAGCAGCGGTTCGATGCGCAGCACTTCTTCGCCATAGCGACTCTGTTCGGTGAAATGCCCGGCCACCCAGCGCAGGTAGTCATTGAACTCCATGCGGCACGGGTAGAAGGTGCCGAGGTTGATGAAGTCCACCAGGCGGCCATGGTGCTTGAGGTAATTGACGAACGAATACGGGCTGGTGGGGTTGCGCAGGGTCACCAGGTCCTTGAGAAAGGAAATCTGCAACTCGCTCTGGGTCACCAGGGTGTTGCCGTGCCAGCGGTAGTCGGCCTGCTTGTCGAGGAACAGCACGTCCAGTTCACCCTGGACCGGCCCGCGCTCCTGCAATGCGATGGCCAGCGCCAGGTTCGAGGGGCCGAAACCGATGCCGATCAAGTCGTGAACGATGGGCGATGCAATTGCCTGTGTCATGTCCAGTGTCCTCTGGAAAAGCCCTCAACAGGGCGCGAAAAGCCTGGGGTGACCTGCCCAGCGTTTAGGGGGCCAACAAGTCGTGTGTTGAGAGGAACGAGGACAATGAAAAAAAATTTACCGCGAGACGACCGGCGTAGGCAGATTAATGTGCGTCCCACTGCCGCACGCGAACGCGGCAGTGCTTCATGGCGTTGACGATGTGTTTTTCCACCAATGCCCGGGAAATGCCCAGGCGCTCGGCGATTTGCGGGTGGGACAGGCCTTCGAGCTTGCGCAGCAGGAAGCTCTCGCGGCACAGCGGTGGCAGCTCGGCCAGGGCACGCTGGAGCATGTCCAGGCGCTGGCCGTGGTCGAGGCTGGTCTGGGGCGACGGGGTGAAGAAGCGCTCTTCGCTGTCCAGCACCTCCAGGGATTCGACCTGGCGCAAGGTATTGCGCCGATGCCCGTCGATCACCAGGTTCAATGCCGTGCGATACAGGAACGCCCGGGGCTGTTCGATGGGCGTGTCGCTGGCGCGCTCCAGCACCCGCACATAGGCGTCATGCACCACATCCTCGGCCGCCTGGCGGTTGCCTAGCCTGGCGTTCAGGAAACACACCAGCTCGCGATAGTAGTTTTCCAACATGACTCCCGTGCGCAATGGCTGCGCCAGCTATCCCTGTGCCCACTCGGCATGCCCGGGAAAGGCAATGGCACGATAGTGGCAGATTCAATCGCGTAATTTATAGTAATTCTCATATAGATTTAAAGCTTTGGTTTGTATCAGGGCTGATTCGTTCAGTTGACGAGGCGTCGGCCCCTGGCTTTTGTGGCGAGGGAGCTTGCTCCCGCTGGGGCGCGAAGCGGCCCTGAAACCTGAGTCCCGGATCCTCCAGGTTCATGGAGGCGTCTGTTTTGGGCCTGCTGCGCAGTCCAGCGGGAGCAAGCTCCCTCGCCACAGGGTTCGGGGTCGCTTCGGCTGATTCGCCAACCTGCTACCAAGTGTTTCAACCCAGTAAATTCCCGCCCCAAGCGCTCGTTTACCAGAACAGCCTCCCGTCCCTGCCCTCCCTGGGACGGGCCCGATATCACCGGCTAGAGCTGATTCGTTCAGTTGACGAGGTGTCGGCCCC